>JAYVAI010000430.1:0-8022 GCA_043751075.1 Cyclobacteriaceae bacterium
CAACCGCACTTTCCGTGAAGGGCTCTGTCCGTTCCTTCGATTATATTGTGGCGGGGGCAGATTACCACCATGTAGAGCAAAAATTGCTTTCCACAGAACACCGAAGATACAGCGAGGGCTACTGGCAAAAGCGGGCGATGGCACCCAGCAGTTTGATTTTTTATTTGGGTTTGAACAAAAGAATAAAGAACCTCCTTCACCACAACCTTTTCTTCGACAAAGACTTTGGCCTTCACGCAAAAGAAATTTATGAAACCCCGCAGTGGCCTAGCGATCCGTTGTTTTATGTTTCCTGCCCATCCAAAACCGATTCAACGGTGGCCCCACCAGGCCAAGAAAATATTTTTATATTGATACCCGTGGCCCCTGGTTTAACGGACAACGAAAGCACCCGGGAGAAATATTTCAACCTCGTGATCAGCCGGATGGAATCCCTGACAGGGGAGCCCTTTCGCGAAAATATTGTGTATAAAAGATCGTATGCCCACGCTGATTTTATTACTGATTACCACGCTTTTAAAGGAAACGCATACGGGTTGGCAAATACGATACTGCAAACGGCCAATTTAAAACCCTCCATCATAAACAAAAAGGTAGGTAACCTGTTTTATACTGGTCAGCTCACAGTGCCTGGCCCTGGGGTTCCCCCATCATTGATTTCGGGGCAGGTGGTGGCCAGGGAGCTGATAAAAGTGGATAGGGGGTAAGTAGAAGTAAGAAGTCAGAAGTCAGAAGTCAGAATTTAGAATATAGGAGATAGTATTTGGGAGGGGGTTTGAATTTGAGATTGAATAGAAGTCAGAAATCAGAATATAGGAGTTAGGAGTTAGGAGTTAGTATTTGGGAGGATTTGAATTTGAGATTGAGATCGAATAGAAGTCAGAAGTCAGAAGTCAGAATTTAGAATATAGGAGTTTGTATTTGGGAGGATTTGAGATTGAATAGAAGTCAGAATTTAGAATATAGGAGTTTGTATTTGGGAGGATTTGAATTTGAGATTGAATAGAAGTCAGAATTTAGAATATAGGAGTTAGGAATTGGGAGGAGTTTGAATTTATAAGTCAGATATAATTAACTTTAGAAATAGCAAAGCAATTGAATGAGTAAAGATTTGTTTGATACGGTTTCGTTGCGGTGCAGTAAAATTACCACCCGGGCATACAGCACGTCCTTTTCATTGGGCATACGGTGCCTGGAAAAAGAATTGCGCGATCCTATTTATTCCATCTATGGTTTCGTTCGCTTTGCGGATGAAATTGTGGATACTTTCCATAACCATAACAAGGAGGAGTTGTTAGCACGTTTCAAAGACGATACGTATTACGCACTCGAAAAAAAGATAAGCCTAAATCCTATTCTCAATAGTTTTCAATATGCTGCCAACCAGTTCAATTTCGGAAAAGATTTGATTGATCAGTTTTTGAAGAGCATGGAAATGGATTTGAATTATTCATCGTACGACAAAAAAGGAATTGAAGAATATATTTTAGGATCAGCCGAAGTAGTGGGCCTTATGTGCTTGCGTGTGTTTTGCAAAGGAGACGAGGCGATGTTTACACAACTGAAACCTTACGCCATGAAGTTGGGATCGGCCTTTCAAAAAATAAATTTCCTGCGCGACCTCAATGCAGATTTTAATGGCATGGGCCGATCGTATTTTTCAAGTGTGGACCTCACCCGCTTTTCGGAGGATACCAAAAAACAAATTGAAGAAGATATTGCACTCGATTTCAAAGCTGGATATGAGGGCATCAAACAACTTCCACGCTCCGCACGGTTTGGGGTTTACGTAGCCTATCTCTATTACGTGGCCCTGTTCGAAAAAATAAAAAATACCCCTTGCCACACGATCATGCAAAGCCGCATACGGGTGCGCAACCGCAGAAAAATTTCCATCCTGGCCTACTCCTATTTCAAACATCAGCTTAACTTGCTATAATATGGAACAAGTTATTTTGGTGGACGCGCACGACAAGGAAATTGGGACCATGGAAAAATTGGAGGCTCACAAAAAAGGATTGCTCCACCGTGCCTTTTCTGTTTTGATTTTCAATTCGAAAGGTGAATTGCTTTTGCAAAAAAGGTCTATATCAAAATATCATAGCGGTGGACTTTGGACCAACACCTGCTGCAGTCATCCGCAGCCTGGAGAAACTGTGACTCAAGCAGGCAGAAGAAAACTTTTGCAAGAGATGGGTTTTGAATGCGACCTCACACATTCTCACAAATTCATTTACAAGGTTGAGTTGGACAACAACCTGATCGAGAATGAATGCGACCATGTGCTGGTTGGCAACTATGATGGATCGCCAATAATCAATGAGCAAGAAGCGGAAGATTGGAAATATGAATCCATAGAAGCAATCCGCAGTGATGCAGCACAAAATCCAGGCTCCTACTCCTTTTGGTTTAGATTGATCCTCGACCAACCTCAACTAAGCGCAAAGGCATCCAGCCCCGTTTATTGATCCTGCGCAAGCCAGAAACCAAAAAGGTGTAACTGACTCTACTTCAAAAATCAACATTCAACATTCAACAATCTAAATTCAAATTCAAATTTGAATAATGAATATCGAATCAAGAATGAAGTGCATAAAAAAAAAGCCCTCTAACGAGGGCCTTTTGTTTTTTAAGTCAAGCGCCTGGATCGCTACTTCAACTCCGAAAAATCAAAAGATGTTTCCAAAAACTTGGTTGTGAATTTTCCAGAGCGGAATATGGCGTTGTCCATCAGCTTCAGGTGGAAGGGGATCGTGGTCTTCACACCTTCAATGATAAATTCGCTGAGGGCGCGCTTCATGCGGGTGATCACTTCCTCACGCGATTGGCCCGTTACAATAAGTTTGCCGATCATCGAGTCGTAGTTGGATGGAATGGTATATCCGGCATACACGTGGCTGTCGATGCGCACCCCGTGGCCACCGGGCTTGTGCAGGTTAATTATTTTTCCTGGCGATGGGCGGAACCCGTTGGCGGGGTCTTCGGCATTGATGCGGCACTCCATGGCAAACAAGTTGGGGTAATAGTTTGTACCCGATATAGGCACACCGGCCGCCACCTTTATTTGCTCTTTTATCAAATCATAATTGGTCACTTCTTCGGTGATGGGGTGCTCCACTTGTATGCGCGTGTTCATCTCCATAAAGTAAAAGTCGCCATGCTTGTCCACCAAGAATTCAACGGTGCCGGCCCCTTCGTAGTTTATGGCTTTGGCACCTTTGATGGCTGCCTCGCCCATGCGCTCGCGCAATTCCTGGTTTACCACCGGTGAAGGCGTTTCCTCCACCAACTTTTGATGGCGCCTTTGAATGGAACAATCGCGCTCGGAGAGATGGCACACCTTTCCGTATTGGTCGCCCACTACTTGTATTTCGATATGGCGCGGCTCTTCCACAAATTTTTCAAGATAGAGGCCGTCATTTCCAAACGATGCAGCGGCTTCGCGCTTGGCATCGTCCCACGCTTTCTTAAATTCCGATTCTTCGTTGATGATGCGCATGCCTTTGCCGCCACCACCGGCTGTGGCTTTCACAATCACGGGATATTTCATTTCCATGGCGAGCTTCATCCCTTCTTCAATGGATTCCAACAATCCATCGGAGCCGGGAATGCAGGGCACGCCTGCTTTTTTCATGGTCTCTTTGGCGGTGATCTTGTCGCCCATAGAGCGGATCATATCTGGTGAGGGGCCTATAAATTTTATTCCATACTCGTGGCACACGCTCGAGAACTCTGCGTTCTCCGAAAGGAACCCATAGCCCGGATGGATGGCATCGGCATTGGTGATCTCGGCTGCCGAAATGATGCGCGGAATGTTCAAGTATGATTCCTTGCTGGGGGGCGCACCGATGCACACCGCCTCATCGGCAAACCGAACGTGAAGGCTCTCGCGGTCGGCAGTAGAATAAACGGCCACCGTTTTGATGTCCATTTCTTTGCAGGTGCGGATTACCCGTAATGCTATTTCTCCCCGGTTGGCTATCAATATTTTTTTAAACATGTTCTCAATTTTAGATTTGAGATTTGAGATTTGACACTTTCAACAGATGTCAAATTAAATCTAACATCTTAAATTCTAACATCATACATTGCATTAGTCTGGCTCTACCACAAAAAGCACCTGGTCATATTCCACCGGTGAAGAATTTTCAATCATCACTTTCACGATGGTGCCCGATACTTCTGATTCAATTTCGTTGAACAACTTCATGGCCTCAATCATTCCCACGATTTGGCCTTTGGTAATTTTATCGCCAACCGAAACGAAGGGAGGTGTGTCGGGATTGGATGACCGGTAGAAGGTGCCGATCATGGGCGATTTTATCTCTACCGTAGTCTGCGAAGCCACCACAGGTTTTTCTGTTTTTGCCGGCAATATTACGGGGGCAGGTGCGGCAGCTATGGCCACCGGGGCTGCTGCCAGCACGGGGGCCGATGCCTTCATTACTTTTTGATCGGGCTCACGCTTTACGTGAAGCTTTAGTTCTTTGGTTTCGATGTCAACCTCATTCAATCCTGATTGGGCAATGAAGTCAATCAGGTCCCTGATTTCGGAAGGTTTCATTTCTGTTTGTTTTTTTGTTTCCGTAAGTGCGCTGGAAGAAGCAGTGGATTTTCCATTACCTTTTAGAGCGGTTGTTTTTTTTGAAGCCATTTTATTATTTGACTCGTTCTACATATTCACCGGAGCCGGTTTTTATTTTTATGTTGTCGCCAGTGTTCACAAAAAGGGGCACGCGTATTTCAGCACCTGTTTCGATAGTGGCAGTCTTCAATGTGCGCGTGGCGGTGTCGCCTTGCACACCCGGTTCTGTGTAGGTAACGTTCACCACCACGTGGGCCGGAGGTTCTGCTGTGATGGGGTTCGTTCCATTTTCAAAAGCAATAAGAAGGGTTACGCCTTCTTTGATATAATTGACAGAGTCGCCCAACAATACTTTGTCCAAATAAACTTGCTCAAACGTATCGTTGTCCATGCACACCAAGCTATCGCCATCTTTGTACAGGTATTGGTATTCTTTGGTTTCAACACGCAGTTGGTCAACAGCATCTCCCGGGCGAAAACGGTTTTCTACAATTTTTCCCGTTCGCACACTTCTCATCTTCACTTGATAAAAGGCCCGCAGGTTGCCGGGTGTGCGATGTTGCAGTTCTTCAATTTGCACCACTTCGCCATTATATCGAATATAATTTCCTTTACTTAAATCGGAGACTGTAGCCATAAATTATGCTTTAAATTACAAATGAATTATTTAATTACAATTTTAATTGTGTTGGTTGGTCACTTGGCATCGTACGCCCATTTTACATACACCGCACCCCAGGTAAATCCTCCACCAAATGCAGCCAGTATAAGATTATCACCCTTCTTCAATTTCTTTTCGTAATCCCAAAGCAGCAATGGGATGGTGCCTGCCGTGGTGTTGCCATAGCGCTCAATGTTCATCATCACTCTATCTTCGCTTATGCCCACGCGGCTGGCAGTGGCATCGATAATGCGCTTGTTGGCCTGATGCGGAACCAGCCAGTGGATATTTTCTTTGCTTAAATTATTTCGCTCCGCAAGTTGTGCGGATACCTCGGCCATATTGGTAACGGCAAATTTAAAAACTGCAGCGCCTTCCTGATATACATAGTGCTGATGCGAATCAACGGTTTCGTGCGAGGCAGGCTTGCGGCTGCCCCCTGCCTTCATGTGCAAATAAGATTCACCATTTCCATCGCTCCTTAGTATTGAATCCATAACACCTACCTCTTCGGTGGTGGGTTCAAGAAGCACACAACCGGCACCATCGCCAAAAATGATGCACGTGGTGCGATCGGTGTAATCCAGTATGGACGACATCTTGTCGCCACCGATCACGATTACTTTTTTATAAACTCCTGCTTGAATAAAACTTGCCCCGGTGGCAAGTGCATAGATGAACCCTGAACAGGCCGCGCTCATATCAAAACTAAAAGCGTTGGTGGCACCGATGGCAGTGGCCACTATGTTTGCCGTGGCAGGAAAAGTCATGTCGGCTGTTACGGTGGCGAAGATCACCAAATCAATTTCTTTCGGGTCGGTGTTGGTTTTTGCGAGCATCTCTTTGGCTGCTGCAATGCCCATTACCGATACGCCCTGATTTTCGCCTTTTAATATCCGCCTTTCTTTGATGCCCGTGCGCGAGGTTATCCACTCGTCACTGGTTTCCACCATGCTTTCCAATTCCTTGTTGGTGAGGATGTAATCGGGTACGTAACCCCCTACTCCGGTAATTGCTGCCCTGATTTTATTCATAGTTTGCCGTGGACATATTAAAAACAAATGCCCGACTAAAAAATCAGTCGGGCTATAAAATCTATTCTATGCGTAGTGCTTGTGTTGAACAAACAGAACACGAACAAATGTTTTATTCTTATAAGTGGAGATCATGGCTGGTTACGCCAATACCTCTTTCTCCATTACCACATTGCCTTTGTAAAATAATTTGCCTTCGTGCCAGAAAGCGCGGTGCGGCAAGTGATGTTCACCGGTGGTGGGGCACACCGCCATTTGCTTGGCCGTTGCTTTGTAATGGGTCCTTCTTTTATCTCTTCTTGTTTTTGAGGTTTTTCGTTTTGGATTTGGCATAACCTTGTTTAGTTAACGTAATTACTTTTTTAATTTTCTCAATTCTTCCCAACGGGGATCGATTACTTCTTTTTCTTCGCTGTTTGTCGAGGTCGAGTAAACCAACTTTACATCTGCATCGTCTTCCTCGTCTTCTCCTTTCCCGACCAAGTCAGGATGCAATTTTTTTATCGGTATGGACAACGCAATAAATTCATACATATACTGACCGACATCTATTTTTTCCTGATCGGGTGTGATGATTACAATCTCATCGCTGATTTCCTGTGGTTCTTCTCCGTATTTGAATATTACCTTTCTGTTTATATGCAGTTCATGACGGAACGGCTCCAGGCTGCGGTCGCAAACAAGCTGCGTGTGACCAGAAATCTTGAAATCAGCTTCAATGAACGTTTCTCTTACATCTAAAGAAATCTGCGCATCAAAATCACCATTGGAAAGGACTTCCTTCCCGTACCGCTCAAAAAAGTAATCCTTTAATTCAAATTGAAAGTGATGTACTTTTTTATTGAGCCCAATGATATTGACACTAAAGTCTTTCAATAGCTCAACCCCGTGGGGTTTTAAAATGAGCGGGCAAATTTATCAGAATTTATTGGATTTAAGGCCCCTTGATGGAATGAATTTTAAGATTCCTGTTGAAATTGGGGGGTGGATCACACAAAGTCCTGAAAAACAACTGATTTCAACTCGTTTGGTGGTTTTTTACTGTTGTTCTCCAGTAGGTAGTCTATCACATTCTTTTTAAATCCGAGCTTAATGGCAATGCCCCGGGCAAAAATAATTTCGCTTTCAAATATTTTTTGGTCCACAAATATCAACTCGATGCAGGAGATGAGGTAATCAAATTTCTGGTCTATTGACAAAGCCCCGAGCGTACCGATTGGTTCCGGGTTTCGCATCAAGGCGTTTACTATATCTTCAGAAAACTGACGGTCTTTGGCAATTTTAAAAATCATTTCACGCTCGGAGGTAGCAAAATGTTTATCGGCCTCGGCCAACTGGATAAGTATGTTTAATTTTTTCTTAGTGACGATATCCATTGGAAGCCTGGCTTGTACTTTTCAAAACTAATATATATTGCCTTATGTTACGATTTGGTTTTCTGCAAAGAAACCTGTGCAATGCCAAATTACATTATTTCTCTACGACATGCGATGCCCTGTTCTTAATAATATCGGCAGCGAGGTAGGCAGCTTGCCTGAACGAGTTTTCGTTCGCTTGGTTTTTGCCGGCAATGGAATAGGCCGTTCCGTGGTCGGGTGAAGTGCGCACCACCGGCAGGCCGGCCGTAAAGTTTACACCGTTTTCGAATGCCAAAGTTTTAAAGGCAACCAGGCCCTGATCGTGGTACATGGCAAGCACACCATCAAAACGTTGGTGCATGGCCGAGGCAAAAAAACCATCTG
>JAYVAI010000431.1:0-8010 GCA_043751075.1 Cyclobacteriaceae bacterium
ACAAAAGCACCGATCAATTTGCCATTGGTTATTTTCTCAACACGGGCTCGGTGGCCAGCTACAATGCTGCCGCTAGGCTATCCAATCTTATCGAATACCAAACCACCTCTATTGCAGAAATAGTATATCCCAAAAGCACATCGCAATACACTACTGGAGGTGAGCAATCTTCTAAATTGATGTTCGAGCGGTCCGTGGGTGCTACCTTGGCAATCACATTGCCAATGATAGCCATTGTCACATTATTTGCCGAACCTATCATACATATCATTGCCGGCCCTGCTTATTCCGATTCAGCAGGCATATTAAGAATTACAATTTTGTTCGGGTTGTTTACTCCATTCAGCAGCCAATTTGGTACAGCCTTGGATTCATCGGGACGTCCAAAATTAAACTTCTTAATCCTATTGGCCAGTGTATTCATTAACCTGGTAACTAATAGTATTGGATTACACTATTTAGGACTAATGGGTGCTTGCTATGGTACGTTAACTTCTTGCGTAATTATTTTCTTTATAAATCATTATTTTATGATTAAAATATTCAACATAGAACTTCGAGCGGTATTCATACACCTTGCGCAATCCTATGCAATTATATTTAATTTTACATTGAACTCGCTTAAATCAAAGTAGCCCTTATGAATGAGACAGATAAAAAAGACATTGTGATACTAGCCCTAGCGCGCTGGGATGGGCCAATTTCTGGAACTGCGTTTTGCCTAGCAGAGGGGCTATCAAAAACAAACCGTGTGTTTTACATAGATAACCCATTTACAATTAGTGATGTGATCAGGGGTTGGGGCACTGAGCAAATACGTAAAAGGATTATATCACTTTTTTTTGGAATGGGGCCCTGTAGAAGGTTTCAGGATAACGAAAATTTATTTTATGTAACTTCTCCTTTGGTAATCCCAATCAATTTTCTTCCAAAAGGAAGGATTTATAATTTTTTTAGTGGGATAAATAACTTTGGAATAAGCAGAACCTTAAAAAAGGTCTGCAAAGAAAAAAATATTCGGGATTTTGTTTTTCTCAATAGTTTAAACCCATTCTACTTTAGCAACATCCAGAAATTTAAACCGGCTTGTACTGTTTATTATAATGGGGATTATATGAGCGAGTCAAAATACGTTAGTAAGCACGGAGTTGAATTGGAAAAAAAACTTATCAGGCAATTTACTTTTACCATATCTACCTCGAGGTTCTTACAGAAATATTCTGCCTTGTTTACCAGTGAGTCACATTATTTGCCTAATGCTGCTGATTTCTATTTATTCAGATCGGCCCTATCACTTACCCCTGATAATAGACCAGACGAATTGAAAAATGTGAAATCAAAAATAGTTGGCTACATAGGTCATGTGGAGGATCGCATTGACTTTGACCTTCTACTCGATGTGATAAATTTAAATCCCGATAAATGTTTTCTGTTTATCGGGCCAATTGGAAGTGATCAGTTTAGAAACATGGGGTTTGAGTTGCTTCCAAATGTAGTTGCATTAGGAAGCAAGAATATTAAAGAACTGCCAAATTATTTAAGGTTTATTGATTGCGCTATTATTCCTTATAAAAAAAATAAACTCACCGAAGGAATTTATCCGTTGAAGATAAATGAATATTTGGCAGCTGGTCGCCCTGTGGTTTGCACTTCATTTTCACAAGACATTTTAGAATTTAATGATGTTATTCAACTAGCCGATTCTGCCGCGGAATTCAGCAAGGCAATTCAAGCAGAAATTGATTCTGATAATCCCGAAAAAATACAAAACCGCTTAAATAAGGCAACTGTGAATACTTGGGAATCTAGGGCAACCGAATTCAAAAGGCTCATTTCAAAATATTCCTAACTTTCGTTATGGAACCAAATAAGAGCAACATACCGTTTCACCACAAGGTTATGAGGGTGTTGCTGTTCATTTTAGTAATTCTAACCTTGGTGTCTTTTTTTTGTATTATCGTAATATTTTAAGCACAAAGATACGTGGAGCTGATCAATCAAAAGGAAGCAGGTTGGGTCAAGGAGATTTTACGAAAATCAAGACCTTATTTCATTTGGATTATTTCGATAGCAGGATCGCTGGTGATCGCCTTTGGTACCATTACATTTGGTTTTGTATTTGGGGCTATTGCTCTTTCAGCTATTGTTGGTTTACCCTTGCTGATATATTCAATGGTAAACCTCCAGTTTGGATCAATATTGTTACTATTAGTTGCCTTTTTTCTAAGTAAAATCAATCACCTTATAGGTGGATACCCTTTAGGGATAGTGCTTGATGTGTTTTTACTGATCATGCTGATTGGATTGGTTACTAAGAAATCAAAGCGCAAAATCGCGCACGCGCAGAAGGATTACATTGGCTATGCCATCATAGTTTGGGTGATTTATTGCCTGTTTGAATTTTTTAATCCTTTGGCATCTCAGGAAGGCTGGTTGTACGTGGTGCGCACCATAGCCGTATTAATGTTGTTTTTCTTTGTCTTTAAAGAGGCCATTGATGGAAAGGGTTTTTTGAAATTGTTTATTCATGTTTGGATTGGCCTTGCCGTTTTGGCTGGCATGTATGGATTGTTCCAAGAATTTCATGGGCTTTTACCAGGAGAGCGACAATGGGTAATGGCAGATGAGACTCGGTATAGATTGTATTACAATTGGGGCCGGTTTAGAATTTTTTCTTTTTTAAATGACCCTGCCGTTTTTGGTGTGCTCATGTCATTTACGGGGCTTATGTGCATTACACTTTTTATGGGGCCGTTCAGCTTCTTGTATAGAGTAACAATGGCAACCTGTGCCGCCATCATGCTTTTGTCCATGCTCTACACCGGCACACGGACTGCCTACGTAATGTTCCCTGCTGGTTTTTTGATTTATGCGCTTTTAACATTTCAAATACGCACCATTGCCATAAGCGCAGTGATAGGGTTGATTGGTGTCTTCATCATTTTTTCTGACATAAGAAGCCTTGGCCCCATTATGAATGCAAATGGGCTGAAGCGGTTGCGGTCAGCATTCAGACCCTCCGAAGATCCTTCCTTTCAGGTGCGCGAAAAAAGCCAGGCTTTTATCAAGCCAATCATCCAATCGCATCCCTTCGGAACCGGTCTTGCCTCTGTAAGTGTTTTCGGAAGACGATTTAACCCCAATTCTGAGCTAGGTAATTTTGCTCCTGATAGTGGATATGTGCATGTGGCCGTGGAGGTAGGTTGGATTGGGCTCATTATTTATTCAGCTTTGTTTGGTGTTACCTTGGTGGTAGGAATTAATAATTACTATTTGATAAACAACCCTGAGTTAAAGGCTTACATGGCTTCAATGGTGGCCGTTGTCTTTTGCCTAATGATTGGAAATTATCCTCAAGAGGTTGTTTTACCGTCACCGAGCAGCCAGCTGTTTTGTGCCCTTATGGCTATGATAGCAAAAATAAAGGACCTTGATGCATCAACTTTAAAGTAAATTACACTATGAAAACCTTGTTAAAAATATTCTTATTCCTTGCAGCTTCTGAGTGGGTTTATTCGCAAGACATTGACTACAATAAAATTGTGTTGCCTCTGAAAATAAGGTCAACCTCCTTTGAGGAGCGCCTAGTGCAACTTGCTTGGAAAAACCATCCAACCAACAAAATTGTAGCGCAGGGTGTTGAGCTGTCCAAGACTAAAAGAACTATTGCCAGGTTGAGTTTTCTCGATCGTATTTCTGCCTCTGGCAACCTCAATGAGTTTACCCTCGATCCATCAAGAGACGTAAATAACAGGAGCAATTTTTTCCCCCGGTATAATCTCGGTGTCAATTTTAGCCTGGGTACTGTTTTCGCAACGCCCATTCAAATAAAGGGAGCAAAAATAGAATATGAAACCAGCCAACTTAAAGTGAACGAAAGGATGATTGCTGTTCGCAGCGAAATCCTTACTGCGTTGGAAAGCTTAAAAGAACTGCACCAACTGCTACGGTTGCGCCAACGAATGGAAGAAGACTATCTGGTGATGAGCAATGATGCAGAAAAGAAATTTTCCGCAGGCCAAATTCTCATGCAGGAATATCGCGATGCCATTGAAGCACATGCCGGCCGCTCCGCAGATGTGATACAGGCAAAATCTCAGTTTAATCAGGCCAAGATTGCCGTTGAGGCGTTGGTGGGAATGAGCTTGGAGGAAATTGAAGGATATGCTGATTACTTGAAACAGCAAGAAGCTAATTAATGTCCATCCTAGCTTTTATAGTTGATCTGCCCAGTCGGTTAGCCCGCATTACTTCCGGAGGGAGAATGATCAAGGAAATAGACGGACTTCGCTTTCTGGCTATTTTTCCCGTAGTTATTCAGCACTTAAGTGAGCGTTATCTTCGCAATTCTTCTGTCGATTTTATAAAAGGATATGAATACTACTTCGTAACATTCATTGCAAGCCGTGGATTTATTGGTGTGTACATTTTCTTTATGATAAGCGGGTTTATTTTGGGTCTTCCCTTCGCGGAACAGTATCTGAAAGGAGGCCGTGAAGTGAGCCTAAAAAAATATTATTGGAGAAGGGTCACTAGGCTTGAGCCTCCCTACATTTTAGTGATCACTGGGGTTACGGTTTTTCTTATCGCCTTTGGTTCCTATAATATCAAAGATATTCTACCCCATTTTCTAGCTAGTATTTTTTATGTCCATGGCATTATCTATCAGGAATGGACCTTAATCAACCCCCCGGTTTGGACATTGGAGATTGAGGTTCAATTTTATATTCTGACACCGTTTCTAGCAATCATTTTCTTCAAAACAAAATCACTTATACTAAGACGCATAATACTGGTTAGTGGATTGATTGTGATCATCCTCTTGCAGCAATATTTTGAGGTGCCGCATCAACCTACCTCGCTTACCATCCTTGGCCATATTCAATATTTTCTGTTAGGTTTTATTTTGGCCGATCTTTATGTCAATGAATGGGGAAATGGAATACTAAAGAAAGAGATTTATAATTACATTAGTATAGTTGCTTTTATTGTTTTGATTTATTCATGGTCTTGGAACCATTTGCTTGTTAACAGAATCATCTTTACAACATTTCTTGTTGTGCTGTTTTATTCAATATTCAGAGCAACTTGGGTAAATAAATTTATCACCCTACCTTGGATAACAGCCATTGGCGGCATGTGCTACACCATCTATTTGATCCATCTCCCCATCTTTGAGTTTTTAATTAAGTACACGGCACCTTTTTCTTTTACAAATACCTTTACGGTTAACTTTATTATTCAATTCTGCTTGCTTGTGCCATTGTTAGTGGTGATGAGTATAATATTTTTTCTTGCTATTGAAAAACCGTGTATGCATAAGGATTGGCCGCAGCACCTTAGAAATTATCTTAAATCCATTGGCAAGAAGATTGTCAAATAACTGAGGTTACGTAAAGTTAAGTTGAGTTGAGTCTCTGCTTTAAGCTTTTTGAGTCAGCCAAGGCTTTTTCCGTGGCTTGGGTATCCACTGTCCGGGGACGGAGAACCGCATAAGCAACATTGGATTTTAAACTTTTGTGCAAATAGCATATTGCAAATGAAATATTCCCAGTACGATCTTATAGTAGTAGGCACTGGCTTTGCCTCTACCTTCTTCTTAAAAAAATATCTCGATAAAAAGAAGGATGTAAAAGTACTTGTGTTGGAGCGTGGCCAGTTGTTTCCATTTCAAGACAGGCTTCAGCAAAAAAAAGGGAACCGCCCAGATTATGATAGCACGTTAGTGAGCTATAATGATTGCATTGCCAACCCCAACAATAGCAAGCCGTGGGTTTTCGATCCTAATTTTGGAGGCAGCTCAAATTGCTGGTGGGGTGCCACATTACGGTTTATGCCCAACGACTTTAAGATCAAATCAAAATATGGTGTTGGCCTCGACTGGCCCATAGAGTACAATGACTTAGAAGATTACTATACCGAAGCGGAAGAAATCATGTCTATATCGGGCCCTGAGCAAACACCGTTTTTGAGGAGCCGGCCATACCCACTGCCATCTCATACATTAAGCACGGTGGATAGGTTGTTGCAGAAAGAGTATGGTTTAAATTATTTTAGCCAACCCACAGCCAGGGCTAGCCGGCCTGTAGGCGAGCGGGGCGAGTGTTGCTCCAGTTATACCTGTTCGGTTTGCCCAAACAACTCAAAGTTTACCATTGAAAATTCGATGAGTTCAGTTTACAACGATGCCCGGGTGGAGCTTGTGATGAATGCCCAGGTTTATTCTCTTCTGCTCGAAGGTGACCAAGTGCGAAAAGTATTGTTTACAAAAGACGCTACCCACACCGAGGCCGAAGGTGAAGTAGTTGCCCTGGGCGCAAACGCAATCTTCAATGCCCATGTGCTGTTGGCTTCGGGTGACAAAAATATTTTTACAGGCAAAGGCCTAAGCGACCAGCATGGGTTTTATGTAAACGTCTATCTTAAAAACTTTGAAAACGTGGGGGGCAGTAGTGCCATTACTGCCAATGGATATATGCTGTATGATGGGGCCTTTCGGTCGCAGGCAGCCTCCTGTATAATAGAAAGCCACAACGGACCTTTTATACGAAATGAACAAGGCAAGTGGCGCCACATGGCTCGCTTTAAATTTGTATTGGAAGATGTTTTAGATGATAAGAATTTTGTGGCCCTTTCAAATGACCCACTAAAGCCTGCCATTACTTATACCGGCCACAGCAATTATATTGATAAAGGAAGGGAATTGGTGTTGAAGAAAATCAATTTGTTGTTCGCTTGTCTTCCGGTTGAAGAAATTTTTCCTGATGGTAATTTTCAATCCACCGAAGCACACATACTCTCTACAGCGAGAATGGGAATATCAGAGACCGACAGTGTGGTAGATCACAAACAGATTCACCATCGGTACAGAAATTTATTTGTATTGGGTGGCAGTTCGTTTCCGTCCATTACAGCGGCTAATCCTTCTCTCACAATATCAGCCTTATCGTTGCGAAGTGCCGACCTTTCGTTTTAAATTATAGCCAAATGAAGAGGAGAAAGTTTATACGGTTTGTAACACTGGGCGCTGTGACCGGGGCGGGAGCTGTTGCCACCTTTACGTTGCTTGAAGCATTCGAGTCAACTATTTCCGCAGTCTTGAAAAAAGACCTCAACAAACTTAACATTTCAGAAAATAGCATCAGGCAGTATGCACACGATGCCGCTTTGCACAATCCGTACAAGTTTTCTTTTGCCAAAATAAAAATGATTCAACTGTATGGCCGGCTGGAAAGTATAGGACTAAATGGGCTACCCTACTTCTCTAAATATCTTCAGTACCGCTCGGATATAGTGGGCAACTTTCTTCTCTCCACCGATTTTTTCTGGAGCAAATTAAAGGAGGGTGATAAAATCAGCTATGATGGAAATATTTTTAGCCCCTATCATTACCCCTGTGGCAACCCTTTCTCGAATAGATATTATTCCTGATCCTTTGGCCTGCTCAAATAATGTTGAAGGCTTTCGGGCGTGCCGAGGTCCCACATTTTTGTGGCTATAGAAATCCCAACAAAATCACCCTGGTCAATAAATTTTTGATAGACCGGTATCACATAATACTCTCCTTTGGTTTTTTCTTTCTTACCAAGAATTTCATCTGCCTGCGAGCAGAATCCCACCCCGCTTGAAAAGTAGTAAAGCCCTGTGCTTGCATGGTCAGAGATTCTCACTTTTTCGGCTACCTTCACAACCTTACCGGTGGTGTCGGTCTTGGCAAAACTCCATCTGTCTCCGGGCATATTGGCAACCGATATCAAGCCTTTGCAATCGGGTCTTTTATTTTTTATGTCTTCATGCAAATTTGAAATGATAATCGTATCGGAGCTAACAATGATTATATCTTCCCCCGAAAGGAGGTGCTCCTTTGCTGCCATCACGGTGCAAAGTTGTCCTTCGGTGATGTCGTTCAACAAAATTATTTCGGTTGGGTAAGGGCTATTCTTTTTTATCAACTCCGAAGCATGGTAATCTATATCATGCTCCCTCAAAGTGATCACCACAAGTTTTGTT
>JAYVAI010000432.1:0-22197 GCA_043751075.1 Cyclobacteriaceae bacterium
ATGGATTTTTTCAACTATGGCCGCATCAAAATGTTTTTGAGCGCCTATAGCACCAAGCTGAAAGATAATCTACAAGACAATCAGCTTATAGCCTTCATGCGGCTGGGCACCGACTTCGATCAAAATTATTATGAGGTAGAATTGCCCATTAAGATCACCCCTGCCGGAGACAATGGTGGTGACCTCTCCATCATCTGGCCTGAGCAAAACCAAATAGACCTGGACCTGAACGAGCTCTATGCCATGAAAGCACAGCGCGACCGCGAAGGATTTAACCTCGGCATTTTATATCCACAGGAAGGACCGCGACAAACAGGCAAGCATGGCATTCGGATATTGGGAAGACCCGATCTGAGCCAGGTGCGCATGATGATGATTGGTGTGCGCAACCCAAAAAGCAATGATGCCAAATCATTTGACTTGTGCCTGTGGGCCAACGAACTTCGCCTTACTGATTTTGACCGCACCGCGGGCTGGGCAGCCAATGTGGTGCTCAACACAAAATTAGCCGACCTGGCCATTGTTACCGCTTCACTGAGGCACATCAGTTTTGGATACGGAGGTGCTCAATCAAAAATTTCTGAGCGTGCGCGTGGCGAAACATCTTCTTATGATGTATCGGCCAATATCAACGTGGACAAACTGTTGCCGCAATGGACCGGGCTGAAGATACCGATGTTCATCAGCTATGAAAACACCACCATGAACCCAAATTTTGATCCGGCCAATCCCGACCTGCGACTGGCAGCAGCCTTGTTGTCATTCAACTCGGATGGAGCGCGCGATGCCTATTTAAAAATCATCCAGGATCAATCGGTGAGGCGGAGTTTAAATTTTGCCAACGTGCGCAAAGTGAAAACAAACAAAGATGCCAAAGCGCACATTTACGACTTCGAAAATTTTTCGTTCACGTATGCCTACAGCGAAGCCACACAAACCAATTTCAACTTGCAGGAAAACACGAGGCGGAATTATAAAGGCGCAGTGGCCTGGCAATATTCTCCCAAGTTCAAAGGCTTCGAGCCTTTCAAAGATTCGAAGGCATTGTCGAAGCCTGCCTGGAAGCTGATACAGGAGTTCAACTTCAACCCGTTGCCCACCAACATTTCCGTGCGTGGAGACTTGGACCGCTCGTTCAGCAAAATGATTTATCGCAACGCGGTAAAAGATGCCGGCAGCTCGTTGCCAAACTTTCAGAAATTCTTTGTGTTCAACCGCGCGTATAATGTTCGCTGGAGTTTGACCAAAGCGCTTACGCTCGATTACAATTCGCAAACCAATGCCATCATTGACGAACCCAATGGCGACCTCGACAATGAGGATTCAATTAAAATTGTAATTGAGAACCTGAAAAAATTTGGCCGCATGAAAAACTTCACACAAAATGTGACGGCCAACTACACCTTGCCTTTCGAAAAAATTCCTCTTACCAATTGGCTTGGCGCAGAGTATCGTTACAACGTGAGCTACGGCTGGCGCGCAGGGCCGTTGGAAAAAGAGGAAAGCCTACAGCTGGGCAACATCATTCAAAACACACAAGACCAGGCATTGAACGGAAAAATTGATATGTTGAAACTGTACAACAAAATCGGTTTCCTCAAAAATGTCAACACGCCTCCACGTGCCATTCCAATCACTCCACCAAAAACCAATCAACCCGACACGGTGAGGAGGCCCCCCGAACTGAAGGCCATAAAATCATTGTTGCGTTTGATCATGTCGGTGCGAAATATCACCGGCACTTATTCCGTTTCGCAAGGCACCATTCTTCCGGGCTTCACACCAAGTCCATATTTAATGGGCATGGACAAAGGCTGGAGTTCGCCCGGTTGGGGTTTTGTATTCGGCCAACAGGAAGCAGGCTTTCAACGAAAAGCAGCAGAAAGAGGATGGCTGACCGAAAACAAAAAGCTGACAACCCCATTCAGCCAAAACCAGACAAGAGACCTGAGCCTGCGGGCAAACATTGAACCCTCGTCTTCGCTCAAAGTGCAATTAGATATAAAAAAGAATTCAACCACATCATTCCAGGAAATCTTCCGAATGGACTCTACGGGAAGCGTCTATGAATCGTTGAGTCCCAGCCGGGTGGGTTCTTACAAAATTTCGATCCTCACCATAAACACAGCGTTTAAAAATAATGAAAGCATCACGTCCACGGTGTTCAATCAGTTTTCCGAAAACATCGGCATATTGCAAGAGCGGTTCACTTCCCTTACGGGGAAATCGTATGAAACCCGCTCGCAAGATGTGCTGATACCGGCTTTCATTGCGGCATACACTGGCAAGTCGGCAGAGACGGTAAACCTGTCGCCATTTCCGTTGATCCCAATTCCCAACTGGCGCGTAGATTATTCGGGGCTGAACAAAATTGAAGCGCTCAAAGATGTGTTCCAGTCCGTTACGCTCAACCATGCGTATAGTTCTTCCTATTCCGTAGTGAATTATTCCAATTCATTGGAGTACAGTGGAGATCAGGTAAGCATCAGCCATCCCATTGAGGATTATAACAACGGGTTGTTCGCATCGCAAACCAATGCGAAAGGCGAATTGATACCGGTGTATGTGATCAGCCAGGTAATGATCAGCGAGCAATTTTCTCCTTTGGTGGGAGTTAACTTTCGTACCAAAAGCAAACTGAACGTGCGCTTTGAATATAAAACCAAACGCGACCTGGCACTGAACATTTCCAATTCACAAATAACAGAATTGAACAGCAAAGACTGGAGCGTGGATGTAGGCTACACGAAGGCTGGCATGCGCATGCCCTTCAAAGACAATGGCCGCGTGATCACCTTAAAGAACGACATCACCTTTCAGTTGAACATGAGTGTGGCCAACAACCGCACCATTCAGCGAAAAATTGATGAAGAGAATACCATCACCAACGGCAACATCAACTTCCAACTTCGGCCAAATGTTAGCTACCTCATCAATCAAAAACTACGGATACAAGGCTACATGGAGCGAACCATAAACGAGCCCTTGGTGACAAACTCATTCCGCAGGAGCACCACGCGGGGCGGGATAAAAATCGTATTTAATTTGGCTCAATAGAACATCGGTTTCACTATTTTTGAGGCTTAAATTATTTTACGATATGAACATTCCACAAGACCTGAAGTACACCAAAGACCATGAATGGATAAAGATTGAAGGAAAGGTTGCCACCATTGGCATCACCGATTTTGCCCAGGGCGAGTTGGGCGATATTGTGTATGTGGATATACCATCGGTGGGCAAGGATGTGAAGCAGCATGAAGTATTTGGCACGGTGGAAGCCGTGAAGACCGTGTCGGATTTATACATGCCGCTAAGTGGAACGGTAACAGAATTCAACAAAGCGCTCGACAAGACACCAGAGAAAGTAAACAGCGATGCCTATGGCGAAGGCTGGATGGTGAAAGTTACCATTGGCAATGCAGCCGAAGTGGATGGTCTTCTTTCGGCCAATCAGTATAAGGAACTTATTGGGAAGTGATGGTTGTTGGTTGATCATTGGGGATACCGAATCAAAATCAAGATTGTTGTTAGCGTTCGTAATCTTCCTTTCAAGAATCCAGCATCCAGTATCAAGAATCTAAGATAATGATTGAACTCCCTGTCATATCACACGATGAAACCAGAAAACGCAAACCCGATTGGCTTCGTGTGAAGTTGCCTGTTGGGCCCGCGTATGCAAAAGTGCGTAAGCTCGTTGACCAAAATAAACTCCACACCATTTGCGAAAGCGGCAACTGCCCCAACATGGGCGAATGCTGGGGCGAGGGCACGGCCACTTTTATGATACTTGGAAATGTATGCACGCGCAGTTGCTCGTTTTGTGCTGTGGCCACGGGCCGCCCCACCGAATATGATATAGACGAACCAGCCCGTGTGGCCGAAGCCATAAAACTGATGGGAGTGAAACATGCCGTGATCACCTCCGTGAACCGCGATGAACTGAAAGACCGAGGTGCAGAAATCTGGTACCAGACCATAGTGCAAACCAAAGCAGCAAGCCCTCAGACAACCATCGAAACATTAATACCCGATACAAAAGGAAACTGGGATGCGCTACATCGCATGATTGATGGCGGCCAGGAAGTAGTATCGCACAATATGGAAACGGTGAGCCGCTTGTACCGAACAGTGAGGCCGCAAGCCAAATACGAACGCAGCCTTGAACAGATAAAACGCATTCGCGAAGCAGGCAAGCGCACCAAGAGTGGCATTATGCTGGGCGTGGGCGAAACCAAAGAAGAAGTTTTTAAAGCGATGGACGATTTGGTATCGCATGGCTTGATGATACTCACGCTGGGCCAATATCTGCAGCCCACCAAAATGCACTTAGAAGTTGCCGAGTTTATCCACCCCGATACATTTGCCATGTACAAAGAAGAAGGCTTGAAGCGTGGGTTGAAATATGTGGAGGCCGGCCCACTGGTGCGATCCAGCTATCATGCCGAGCGGCATGTGAAGGTAGGATTTTAGGGAGAAGTTTCCGCAAGAAACGGGTTGAATACATTTGCTCAACCCTATACTTTTGCCTAAAAGCAATGAAAGATATAAGTGCTCTTGATTGGAGTGAAATCTATCGCTCGCTGGATAACAAAGGCTATGCTCATGTTCCCCAAATCCTTTCGAAAGAAGAATGCGGCCCATTGATAAATTTATATACCGATCCATCTTTATATCGGAATGTGATCAACATGCAACGCTATCGGTTTGGAATGGGAGCGTATAAATATTTCAACTACCCACTTCCAGCCATTGTTCAAACATTGCGCGAAAATATGTATGGTCCACTATCTAACATGGCGAACGAATGGATGCAACAACTTTCTCTTGATACATTTTTCCCTAATGAACACAGGCAGCTGATAGACAATTGCAACAAGCATGATCAAAGCAGGCCTACGTCACTTATCCTTCGCTACGAGGTGGGCGGATATAATACCCTGCACCAGGATTTGTATGGAGAAATATATTTTCCGTTTCAGGTGGTGTTTATTTTAAATCAGAACAGTGTTGATTTTACCGGTGGCGAATTTGTGATGACAGAACAAATACCCCGCGCACAATCAAAAGCAATGGTGCTTACACCCAATCAAGGCGATGCCGTTATTTTTACAACCAACTTTCGCCCGGTGAAGGGCGCGCGGGGTTATTATCGCGCCAACATGAAGCATGGAATCAGCGAAGTGAAATCGGGTGTGCGCTATGCGATGGGCATCATCTTTCATGACGCGGCTTGATTTATTGATTTAAGAATGACATCGCATATTCAAGTATCAAGGCAGATGCTATACAACTTATTAAAAAGCAAATTGATCACCCATGCTGGAAATAAAAAGTTGAAAATCTATGGCTTGCTTACTTGCTCATCGGGCAAGCGGATGAAAAAAGAAAACCGTGTCTTCTTTAAAAGCGAAGCGGAAGCCGTTGAACTTGGCTTCCGTCCGTGTGGCCATTGCCTTCACTCGAAATATATTCTATGGAGGAATCTTCAGGGTCTTGACGCCTTCACTCCACCAAACTAAAGATCTTGTTCCACCTAACTTTATGCAGGAGGTTGGCTTCGCTGTCCAGCGACATCCAAATGAACAAAGGCTTCCCAACAATATGATCTTCGGGCACAAATCCCCAATAGCGCGAGTCGAGGGAGTTGTGGCGATTGTCGCCCATCATAAAATAATAATCTTGTTTGAAGGTGTATTTCTCTATGGCCTTGCCATCGAGGGTAAGTGTTCCGTTTTCAACCACGGAGCCACTATTGCCTTCGTACTCCGTAATGATTTCGCCATAGAAGGAAAGCGTTGAATCATTGACAACAATCTCCATTCCTTTTTTTGGGATTGTGATCACGCCATAGTTGTGGCCTGTCCATTCATTGGATTTTGATGTGGGAAATATACCATTGTCTGGAACTTCCCGCCTTGTATAATCCTCTTGCACGGAATTAACATACTGAACAGACTTGATCTCCAGGCGTTGTTCTGGTGTGAGAAACATTCTATACACGGCAGCACCATCCTTCGAGCGACCTAAAAAATAATAATCATCGGAACTCAATCCCAACTTGACAAGATTACGCTTATTGATTTCATCGGGTGCCTCTACAAAATAACTGAACTTCATGTTCTCAGGATTGGAAACCAACTGATCATTCACAATAAGTTGTCCTTCCTTTATTTCCAATCTATCTCCGGGTATTCCCACACAACGCTTTACGTAATAAGTTTTCAGATCAACCGGGTAATCGATTTCATCGCTTAAACTTTTGGGTGGAATATTAAAGACCACCAAATCCTCGCGCTCTACATCACCAAAACCGGGCAAGCGATAGTATGGCAATTGTATCCACGGTAGGTAAGATGGAATTTCCGTTCCCCAAATTTTTTGATGGGTAAGTGGGATTTGTAACGGTGTTCGCGTGATGCGCGTGCCATAATGGAACTTGCTCACAAAAAGATAATCGCCAACCAACACGGTATTTTCCATAGAGGGAGTGGGTACTACAAAAGCTTCCACGGTTGTCCACCGGATGAGTGTAGCGGCTATCACCGCAAAAATAATGGAGTCCGACCATTCGCGGACAAAGGATTTTTTCTTTGCTTGTTTGCTTCTCTTCCAGAATTTGAAATCCATAGCCATAAATTTTGTTGGTGATTTCTGGTCTAACGAATCTCAATTTAAAAAGTTGATGGACAATTGATCAATATTCAATTGACAGTTTAATGGCCAACGAATAAAACTCCATTTATTTCCCCACCTTCAAACTCTCTGTCATCATCACCACAAATCTTTTACTTACCTCGCGCGCAATCAAAAGCAATGGTGCTTACACCCAATCAAGGCGATGCCGTTATTTTTACCACCAACTTCCGCCCGGTTAAAGGCACGCGGGGTTATTATCGCCTCAACCATGAAGCACGGCATCAGTGAAGTGAAATCGGGTGTGCGCTATGCGATGGGCATCATCTTTCATGACGCGGCTTGATTTACTGATTTGAAAATTTGCTCTATGGCGGATAAAATGGGTAAGTGAACTTGTCAAAATAACTTCACAAATATTAGGGAAAATAACAGGCCTGTTATATGGTCGTCCCTCTGGGACCTGTAGGGACGACCGTATTGTAACCACGCAGCAAAGTAAATATTGCACCAACCCAACTTGGCTTCAATCATTTTATTCTTTGTAGGTTTGAACCATGCCATCCACCACTATTATATCCCGCCTCCCCGAAGTTGGCACTTCCATTTTCACCGTTATGTCGCGCATGGCGTTGGAGCAAGGTGCCATTAACCTGGCCCAGGGGTTTCCTGATTTTCCTGTAGCACAAGAATTGGTAGAGTTGATTTATAAAAACATGAAGGCCGGGCACAACCAATATGCGCCCATGCCCGGAGCGCCACTTCTTAGAAAAGCCATTGCCGATGTAGTGACAAAATCGTTTAACCGCCCCACGGATTTTGAAACCGAAGTGACCATAACTTCTGGCGGCACCGAAGCAATCTTCTCTACCATAGCGGCCTTTGTCAATGCCGGTGACGAAGTGATCTTGTTTGACCCATCGTATGATTCATACAATCCAGCCATTAGGCTGAACGGAGGCAAACCTGTGCACATCACCCTTGAGCCACCTCACTTTGCCATCAACTGGAATGAAGTTCGCGAAAAGATTACATCGCGCACCAGAATGATCATGGTAAACACACCGCATAACCCAACAGGCTCGGTGCTGGATGAAGCAGACCTTAAAGCGTTAGAGAAATTAGCAAGCGAGTTTGGCCTGATTGTGCTGAGCGATGAAGTATATGAGCGAATTGTTTTTGATGGACATCAACATCAAAGTGTGCTCAAATACCCTTCCCTCTCGCAGCAAAGCGTGGCCATCTTTTCGTTTGGAAAAACATTTCATGCCACCGGTTGGCGGGTAGGTTATGCGGTGGCCCCGGAAATACTCACTCGGGAAATTCGCAAGGCACATCAATTTGTCACGTTCAGTGTAAACACACCGGTGCAAATGGCACTGGCCGAATATCTTGACAACCCGGAAAATTATCTGCACATAGGAAAATTTTTTCAGCAAAAGCGCAATTTTTTTCTGGATCAGATAAAAGGGTCGGGCTTTAAACCTTTGCCGTGCCATGGAAGTTATTTTCAATTGTTGAGCTATGTATCCGTTTCCGATTTAAAAGAACATGAAATGGCCGAGTGGATGACGTGCGAAAAAAAATTAGCGCCAATACCCGTGTCGGCATTTTATCAGGACAAAGCCGAAAACAAGCTGCTGCGGTTTTGCTTTGCAAAAAGCGAGGAGACGCTCGAAAAGGCGGGTGCAATTTTGCGCAAGCTGTAAATTAGTCCACAGTCGATAGTCGGGGCTGACTAAAAAGTCTGATTGTCATCGCGGCCCTTGAGCCGCGATCTCTTTTTTTGCACTAATAATTTAGACTTTTTAGTCACCCCCAATGATAACGGGGTTTTATTTCCCATAGCCATTCACTATTTGCATTGGTATTGCTTTCTTTGCAACCTGTATGCAAGATTTAAAAGTAACCATCATTCAATCAGACCTTCATTGGGAGGACATCGGGGCAAATTTGGCCATGTTTGAAGAAAAAATCTGGCAGATAGGAGAACCAACCGATGTGATCGTGCTGCCCGAAATGTTTACCACCGGCTTCAGCATGAAGGCCGCCAAGCTGGCCGAGCACATGAACATGCGCACCTTTAAGTGGATGAAGCAGATGGCCGACCAAACCGGAGCACTGATCATAGGAAGTTTTATTGCCAACGTGCACGATCGTTTTTATAACCGCCTGCTGTGGATGGAGCCGGGAGGAAATTTTAAAACCTACGACAAGCGGCACCTGTTTCGCATGGCGGAAGAAAACCAGGTTTATGCGCAAGGCGAAAGTCTTTTGATTGGCCATTGGAAAGGCTGGAGGATTTGCCCGTTGATCTGTTACGACCTTCGCTTTCCGGTGTGGAGCCGCAACCGCTGGAACCCATCGCTGAAAAAGGCTTCGTATGATTTGCTTGTGTATGTGGCCAACTGGCCAATGGTACGATCTTCGGCATGGGAAACATTGCTGAAAGCACGGGCGATAGAAAACCTGAGCTACACAGTTGGTGTTAACAGGGTTGGGTTGGATGGCAATGGCATTGAATACAACGGGCACTCGGTGTTCATTGGCCCCAAAGGCGATTCCTTCTTTTCGGTGGAAGGTGTGGAGGCCATCAAAACATTGACATTAAACGCGCACGCATTGCAATCGTACCGCGATAAGTTTCCTGCCTTTTTGGATGCCGATGATTTTACTATTGAAGCAGAGGCTTTTGAAGATCGCGATCAAACCAAAGGATAGGCTCCCGATAAATTAAGAGACAGGTTCTGTATCAACCTGCCCTCACTTTAGTGAATGATTTGGCAAGGCAAATTGATTGAGGTTGGGTACAGGATTTAACCATAAGCTATATCTGGCGCTCAATCCACTTTTGAAACAGGATGTTATCCATCGAATAATATTTTCCGCTTTGGTCTGTGTCTTCATAAATGAACAGGCTCTTCAGCAGCGACTCGATGGTGCGGTTGATGACCGATGAATTGGAAATGCCTACGGAAGTCATAAACTCTTTTCCGTTTACCTTATAGACTTTGTCCTTTAGTGCAAAGCCCTTTAGCACTTCGTATTGGGTTTTTGTGAAATTGTTTTTGTACGTAAGAAAATACGGTTCGTATTTCAGCAGTAGGTCGCCAACGCTTTTAAAAATAATTTTGTCCGTTATGGGCGATACACCCATGGCAAAAAGACTGTTGCATACCTCCTGTATATAAGCGGTGAAGCCACGGCAATATTGATAAATCCAATCGGCATGGTCTGGGTCAGCAAACTTCATCCGCCCCTTCTTAAGGTTGGCTTTAATAAAAGTGGCATATACATCGGGCTCAATTTTTCCAAGTTGGAGTAAGTCGGCACTGTGGTAAAAGGGTCTTTTCTGACTGGCAAACATCTCTCTCAAAATCCGTTGGTGACTGCCACAGTACAAAAACCGTATGGCAGGAAATTGGGTTGCAATACTTCGCAGCCAACCTTCGAGCGAGCCATCCTCGTAATCCACAATCTCCTGAAACTCATCAAAAGCAATGACAATATTTTTTGTTTTGCTCAAGGTTTTCATGATTTCCTCAATGGTCTTTTTCTCCTGATTGGGCTTTACCCACGAAAGGCCTGCCGAAAATTCACCCGTAAATGGGTCGAAGTCCACACTGGC
The DNA here is from genome assembly GCA_043751075.1 of Cyclobacteriaceae bacterium. Lineage (GTDB taxonomy): Bacteria > Bacteroidota > Bacteroidia > Cytophagales > Cyclobacteriaceae > ELB16-189. The sequence continues at coordinate 10,265 of JAYVAI010000432.1, forward strand.
TTTCCACGATTTCAGAAACTCCCGTACGGAAACACCTTTGTGGCCGGCATTGAACAATCCACTGGTGAAGCGTTTTAGAAATTCCGCGATGGTGGCCGTGCCCGCAATGTCTATGTATATGCAAGTATAACTGGGAAGGCTATGAAAAACGTGCTGGATAAGAGCTGTTTTGCCAAGCCTGCGTGGGGAAAGGAGGCACGTGTTCCGTCCGTTCCTGATGTTGCTCAAAATCTTTTTGGTTTCTGCTTCGCGGTCTCAAAAGGTGTCGGGGCCGAGATACCCCACGGTGGCAAATGGGTTGTCCATAGATATCGACTTGGTTTTCAATTCAAAGTAACATAAAAACTATACAAAATGTACTATACAAAATGTACTACGTTTTTTTTCTGTGTGGCCGAAGTGGTCTCGCGTGTGAAGTTTATCCGGGAAGGTTGGCTGTCGCAAACCCTTTTATCCATTCCTTTATTTTTTCGGGATCGTCTTCTTTTTTAAACCGTGCTCCAAGCGTTTGTAATAACCGTTCAGTTTGATTATGGGTTCCACTAAGTACTATGGTATGAATTTGTTTTTCGCTTCGCAGCAAGTGGTTCACCAATTTCAATGCCGACCCCATCGGTTCTTCGGGCTGGGCATTCACCAAAACAAAAACCTGTTGTGACTGGGCGCACAGTTTTATCACTAAATCAACAATAGAGGCCTCCGACTGGTTGTCGAGTTCAGCACCGATCATATCACTTGAAAAAGAAGAGGCAAAAGCCAGCATCGGTTTTTCGTAGGCAGATTGCTGCCAGGGGCGAAGGTCAAGTTGAAGGAAGAGTTTCATCATTTAGAATTTAGAAAACTATTTGTTGTACTTTTCATACATAAACAAAACACATTATGAAAGGAATGCTAATGCCCGGATCGCTGAAAGATAAAACAATTATAATAACCGGAGGAGGAACCGGGCTTGGTAAATCCATGGGCAAATATATGTTGGAGCTCGGTGCCAACCTGGTGATAACGAGCCGAAAAAAAGACGTGCTGGAAAAAACTGCGGTAGAATTAGAATCGCAAACCGGTGGCAAAGTTTTGCCCGTGGTGTGCGATGTAAGAAAATACGAAGAGATAGAAAATGTGATCCAAGCCACGGAAGTACGCTTCGGCCAGATACATGGTGTGCTGAACAATGCTGCTGGAAATTTTATCAGTCCCACCGAACGCCTTTCTCACCGGGCATTTGATATCATCGTGGATATTGTGTTGAAGGGAACGTATTACATGACGCTCGCCATCGGCAAAAACTGGATCACCAAAAAACAGCCTGGCACTTTTTTAAATATCGTTACCACCTATGCGTGGACGGGCTCGGGTTATGTGGTGCCCTCAGCTTGCAGCAAAGCGGGCGTGCTTGCGCTAACCCGATCTTTAGCAGTGGAGTGGGCAAAGTATAATATCAGGAGCAATGCCATTGCACCGGGGCCCTTCCCTACCGAGGGTGCATGGAGCAGGCTATTGCCTGGCGACTTGGCAAAAAAATTTGATCCCACGTTGCGCATTCCCCTCAAGCGTGTGGGCGAGCATCAGGAGCTGGCCAACCTCGCTGCCTATTTAATGTCCGACTATTCGGCCTACATCAATGGTGAAGTAATTACCATTGATGGTGGCGAGTGGCTAAAGAATGGTGGTGAATTCAGTCACCTGGAATCGGTGACAGATGAAATGTGGACCATGCTGGAAAAAACAAGAGGCAAATAGGAATCTCCTTGATTTAAAACCTTCGCGCATAAGAAATCTTTACATAGCTGTGCCTGTTTATGTTCTCTGCTTCAGGAGAAGAATAATTTATTTCAAACAAGAATGATCTCCTGTTTTTCGAATGAGCTATCCCAAAACTTTTTTTATGCACCCAGATTTCTGCGTTTACTGTGCGCGGGCTTGGGTTATCAAATAAACTCCCTTCCAAAAAAATATTTGAAATCACATACTCTACTCCATAAGTCACAAAAATAAATACCTCCTCTTTGTCATCCTCGTCATCATAGCCCAATCTTCCATTAAACCACGATGACTCGGTAAGTGAATTGAAATCCATCATGCGGACAGTAAAACTTTGATCTATCTTATTCAACCCGGTGCCGGCATGCACCCCTGACGAGGAAACCAAATCAATATAGTTTGCAATTTTAATGCTTCTTAAAAATTGATAGTTAAGGTTCACCACTACTTCATTGCTGATCTGGGAATCCCAACCGCGCGGTTCACGATAGCCAACCTGCCGGTGCCACCATTGCTGCAATTGCCCCATGCCTGAAATTTTTCCTACCACGCCAACCTCCGCTTCGAGATGAAAAATGGCCGATGAGCCTTTAAACCTCGTCAGAGAAAATCCACCATAGTTCCATCCGGCATAGGGCCGGTCCATTCGCTGTGGCACTCCGGTAGTGGTTCGCTTAGGGGTGAAAATTTTGTTGCCGTATGTATAGGCAACCAAAACTTTTGATGGGCTTGCGCCAGATCGGTTAAGGAATTTATAGATGGGCCGGTCCGGTTGAACCAACCTCCTATAGGTCAATTGATGGCCAGCGGTATAATACCAATCCCTAAAAAAAAATATATCGTTGTCTAAGGTGAAGGTTAGTTCGCGCTTAATTCCATTCGTCACTCCATCTGCCTGTGCAAAGGCAGAGGACAAACTTGTCACTACAAGCAATAGAAAGGAAAAATAAAATTTCATCGCGGTCTAATGGTATTGAAATTTATTGAATTCTTTGGAAAGGAATAGAACCCCATTTCACTTTTCGATTTACCTGAACCAAACAAAGGTGGCACATCGCTATCAACCGGACTATTGACAAGGCTCTTTCCGGTAATATCAAACACGTGAACAAATTTTTGCTCGGTGTCGTAAAAGCTGAAAACAATTTTGCCCTTGTTTGTTTCTATGCACTGAAAGTCAAGATTGATGGAGCCTGTGTTCTGCTTCTCGAAAACAACTTTTCCTTCCTTGTTGAACACAGCAATTTTATCGCTGTCAGTTCTGAAAACAAAAAAGTTATTGCCTTCCGGCACACGCTTCAACACAAAGGTTGAGTTCTTGCCACGCATTAAATTATCTGCATCCATTATATCGCCCTTCATATTTTGCTTTACCAAAATCCCATCCTTAGATACATAAAAAATAAAAGTGGTTGCCTGTGTGACACCCGACTCCAAATAAAAATCACCAATGAAAGATTCTTTGCTCCTAAGTTGGAAAATCTTTGTGCTCGCACCCGGTCGGTTATAAATATGGGCTGTGCCATCGGCCAGAAAAATCAGGAAGAAATCTTTGCCGCCCATTTTAAAATGCTCGGGTGCCACAGCAATCCCGGCCTCAAATTTTTTAGGGCCCCACTCGCTAAGGTTCTTGCCATTCTTGTCGAGCAAGGAAACTTCGTTGCCCACCGATGAAATCAGGAACCGGTAGTTTTTGCTTTTATCATAATCCACCAAACCGGAAAATTTTATTTTTGATGGAATTTGGATGGGGAAATCTTGCACATCGCGGCCTAACCTGTCAATTATAAAATACTTGTCGCTGGTGGTAAGGGCATACTGAATCTTTCCGTTTTTATAAAAATCCAGCAGGTGCAGCCTATCTTGAATCTGTCCATCAAGTTGCCGTTTCCATAGAATGCCATTGCGCAGCGATACCAAATAAACCATTAAATCAGAATCTTGTATCAACACTTCATTCAATCCGGATACATGATTTTTCACCAACGCACTAAACACAACCGATCCTGGAAATTCCACGAATGAGGATTTGGGATTTTTGGTGCGGACACCCTTTGGCGTCCGGGAGCTCAAACTCAGGTTTACATTGGAATAGAAATGATTGTCCAATGCGCTCATTTGGATAGAGCACCAGTTGATTTGCTGCAGCCGGATGGAATCGAAGGCAGTATAATTTTTTGAACTGTCGGAAAAGAAATCGGGGCTTTTAAAAATCAACGTGACATTACTCTCTTGAAGCCCGCGCTCACTAAATTTCTGGTACTCCAACGTTTTGCCCCACGTATCATCGCTCTCGATGGCATCAATGAGCGATTTCATATCCACTATCGACTGTGAAAGAAACAGGTTGTTGTCCACCACGGTACAAAAATTGAACGTGACTGTTGGAAATAATTTTCCAAGCCCAGCCTTCAACAAATCACCGTTTACGCCCCGGATGGTGTGGTTGGAATATGTTTCGGTAAAGGCCGTGTTGAAATCAAAAGTATGTGATGGCCGGGGCTTCAATTCAATGAATGCCAATAATCTACTGCTGTCTTCAATGGCCGCAAACGCAATTTCGTTTCCAGCATCCAGCTTTTTTAGAAAAGCCGAATCCATGATTTCGTTGAATGAATTGAAATCGGAAACCCCAAAATGCACCAGGGCTGTTGAATAATTGGGGACGAACTTTGCGATTTTGAAAGGGACGGGCTTTTGGTTTTGGAACAACGCCATGCTTGGATGCGTTGCTATGGAAAATCCATTCAACAACAAAAAATCGTTGTCGGATTTAATATCAAATACAGACAAACTTTTCAACTCATTCAATATCGGTATCAACTTTGAAAGGGCTGAGCTCCCAAAAGGAAATTCGGGAAACACATTGCTGTTGAGATACAGGTTTCCCTTGTCGGATTTCAATAAATTGAACTGAAAAAGTTCTTCGTTACTGCTTTTAAAACGCTTTTTCTTTTCACTTTCAAAAACACGTATGGCATTTTCTATCAAGAAGGACGACTTGCTCAGCACAAAAATACCGTGCAAATAGGTGAAGGCCACCTGAATTTGATTGCCGCTATTTTTTACTTCTGAAATTTCAATTCCATTAAGGAGCCGGTTGGTTATTTTTTGACCCTTGAGCCCCGCTAGGGAGAGCAACATGGAATCATAACTCCGTGCGGGAAGGACGTACGAATACATCACACCAAAGTCATCTTTGGACAACCGTTGAACCGATGTTATAAACACGGTTGGGTTTGGAAAGAAAGGAACCACTGTTTTATCCTTCAAGCCATGACCATCTTTTGATTCAAGGATCAAAACAGAATCATTGTCCACCACATCCCAGGCTGAAATTTCTTCGCGGGTGCCGCACGAAGAGGATGCCACGAAGAGAAGGGACAGATAAAATAACCGGGTTGGGTTTATCACTTTTCAAATTTAAACCCAAATTATGCAATAGCATCAATAGGCGAAAGTTTTTCTGAAATAGATCTCCCATTCGCCTTCTGCATTTGCCAACATTTTTTGGGCTAAAGCCCACTTGCCGCTACTGTTCAATTGCCACGGGCTTAAGCCCGTGGCAATTGATATTAAAATTTCAGGGGACTTTAGTCCCACTCTTTAAACTGTATGCTCAACAAAGCACCATTCATGTAACAAACTATTTCAATAACTTTGGCATCTACCGATAATGTACGTGCAAACATAAAATCCAAAACGAATGGAATTCATTAAAGTAACTGAACAACGGGAACCTTATGTTGCGTTGATAGAACTCAACAGGCCCAAGGAGTTGAATGCGCTGAACAAACAACTGATGGAAGAGGTGCGGGATGCACTTTCTGTCCTCGATAAAAATGATCTGGTGCGTGCGATAATCATAACCGGCAACGAGCATGCTTTTGCCGCAGGAGCCGACATAAAACAAATGGCGGACAAATCGGCCATCGATATGTTGTTGATCGACCAGTTCAGCACGTGGGACCAAATACGAAAAACAAAGAAGCCGATCATCGCGGCTGTTTCGGGATTTGCTTTGGGCGGTGGCTGCGAATTTGCCATGATGTGCGATATGATCATCGCGTCTGAAACTGCCAAGTTCGGACAACCGGAAATAAAACTCGGAACGATTCCGGGTGCGGGTGGCACGCAACGGCTCACGCGCGCCATTGGCAAAGCCAAATCGATGGAACTTATTCTTACGGGGCGGTTTTTGTCTGCCGAAGAAGCGCTCATGTACGGCTTGGTAAATAAAGTGGTGCCTAAAGAAATGTACATGCACGAGGCCTTGCAATTGGCCAAAGAAATTGCACAGCTCTCACCCGTGGCCGTTCAGCTTGCCAAAGAAGCAGTGAACCGTTCCTTCGAAACACATCTTGACGAGGGCCTCGCATTCGAACGAAAAAATTTCTACCTCACGTTTGCATCCGAAGATCAGAAAGAAGGGATGAAGGCGTTTGTGGAAAAAAGGAAGGCAGCGTTTAAGGGGAGATGATGCTGGAACCAGGCATTAGGGATTAGGGATCAGGCATTAGGCATCAGGCATTAGGCATCCGGTTTCCACACAGAAAACAACCGTTTGATTTTATCGCGCAACAATTTCATCCTAAAACTATTTTGGTCGGGGTCGGGTGTGTAGCCCATAAATTTTTGTCCCAGCCGTAAATACATATCAAAGAATGTGGATTTGGATATTCCCCACTTCAATAAAAATTGTTTGTTGCCATCATTCTTTTTTACCCGTGCCGTGCTGCGCGACACAAAATGATAAACCCGTGATTGGCTCACACCCTTAAAGTACCTAACGCCCACGTGCCACAATTTCATCATCATGTCTGGGTCGCTGGCCATGCCGGGGGTAAACTCGGTGCTGAGGCCGCCAATCAAATTCCAGATATTTTTGTGCAGCACCAAAGGATACCAGTTGGCACCGTTCCAATCATCAAAAGGAAGTGACCCGAACTCTTTCAAAAACTTTTGCTCGTCAAAATCTTTTACTGTCTTTCCAAAATTGTGGGGTGCTATCATGCTGGAGTATAGCGTGGGGCTGTGCTCGATCATGGTGCCGCAAATGCAGAAATAAATGTGATCAAGTTTTTTAATTTCTTCCAATAGGTGATGATCCCAATCAGGCGCAAAATAATAATCATCATCCGACAGAACGATATAGTCCGATACGGCCAGAGTGGCCGGAGAATTAAATCCATAACACACGCCTACATTTTCTTCTGAATGCGTGTAGCTGAGCGATTGGTTTTTTACCCACTCCAACGAGCCATCTTTTCCTTCGTTTACATGCACAACCACCTGATGATGATAGCGCGAATTTTTACGGATGCTTTCTATGCAGCATTTTAAATAATCCAAGTTGTTCCACGATGGGATGAGGATGGAAAAAACAGGTTTATGGTTTACTGCGCTCGGATGAAAATTTATTTTGGAAATCATGATTTATAAAATTGAGAATTTATGTTTGAGCCAGTCGTGCGCAAGCGGGCAAGGCCTGCCGGACAGGCGGGGATTGCAGAGGAAAGCTCCTCGCGGGGCACACCACTAAAAATGGTACTACAAATATTTCTGTGAAACCCCGGCAAAGGATAGAAGAGGAAAGCCCGAAGTGCGTTGGACTTGCGTGCAAGCCGGACTTGGAACGCCCGCCTGAGCGGACGGGCAGGGATAGCCTGGTGGCCCCGAAGTTTCGGGGCCATGCCGCCATAAATAATTTCACAAAAATCCGTGTATAACCAAAAAAAACAACCCTCAAGATTGGTATTGCTTCTTTTGCTGCCGTTGATATCCATAGCTCACAAGATAAATGCCCAATACGGTAATCAAAAACGCCAACCCGATTTTCATATTTAATTTTTCGCTAAGCACCAACCAGCCGAGTACCACCGCCACCAAAGGATTGACATAGGAATACAACGATGCGATGGTGATGGGCAACTTGGCCAGCGTGTAGGCATACATGCTGAAGGCTGCTATCGAGCCAATCAAACTCAAATACAAAAGTGCATATACCACTTCGGATGACACGATCACGTTGCTCAAATCGTCAAAGGCAAAACTCAATGGCAAGCAAAACAATCCACCGAACAACATTTGCATGCCCGCATTAAAAAATGGATTGCTCTTGTTGGCGCGTTGCTTGGTAAGCACACTGCCCACCGCCCAAGTTATAGTGGCCACGAAAATAAAAATGATGCCCAGCCGATAGCCCGGGTTGGCAAAGTCGGAAAGGTATTCGCTGAACACCAATAAAATTCCACTCAAGCCAATCAGTACGCCCAAAACAATTATCCAATTTGGAAACTCCGTGCGGTTGATAGTGAGATTGATCAATATCACCACCACGGGCATGGTTGAGCAAATGATGGCAGCCAGGCCGCTGGGCACCAGCACTTCGGCCCACGAAACCAATCCGTTGCCGCACGTGATCATCAAAAATCCGCGAAAGGCATGGATGCGGAGTTCGTTCAACGAGGGCAATTTTTCGCTCTTTGCAAGAATTAAAAATCCGCACAGCAACAGGCCCGCAGGAATCTGACGCAGTGCTGCAAACAAAAAAGGAGGAAACTGCATCACACCAATGCGCATCACCAAGAAAGTGGTTCCCCAAATAAGGCAAATGCCAGCGAGGCAGAAGTAAGCTATCAATGTCTCTCTTTTCACGGGCGCGAAGGTAAAGCGGGAGGCCCGAATAGGCAACGGGAGGATCCAACTATTCCGATAAAAAATCTCGCACCTTATCAAATTGATTCAGTTCCTGAAAGATATATTCCTTAGATTGGAGTATATGCATTTGATTCATAACTTACCTGTATGAAATACGCCTTGGCATTATTGTTCATTTCCTTTCTGGGCTGTAGTAAAAAGGAGGAAACAATTCAACCTGTAACCAAACCATTGATAGAAGCCGTGTATGCTTCGGGGTTTGTGGTCTCCGATCAGGAATATCAATTGTTTTCTCAGGCTGATGGCACCCTGGCAGAAATTTTGGTGAAGGAAGGTGAGCCGGTAAAAAAAGGCCAACCCATATTGATCATAAAAGGCGTTCAACAATCTGCCCGCTATGCCATGGCCAGCGAAACGTATGAACAGGCCAAACGAAATTCTAGTCTTGTAGTCAGCGAACTGGAGGCTGTGTTTGCCAGTGCCCAAACAAGATTTCAATTTGATTCAATCAATTTTGTGCGATTCTCAAATCTGTTTAAGGCAGGAGCCACAACCCGCATAGAATACGACCGGGCGGAGATACAATATAAAAATTCACACAACGATTTTACTGCTGTAAAAAACCGTTTAACGAAAACTAAAAACGAAGTTTACCTTTCCATACTCAACGCCCAAAACCAGTTGAAGATAGCAGAAGAAGAATCGGGCAATTATGTGCTGCGAAGCGAAATTGACGGGATGGTTTTCAAACTCATGAAAGAGAGGGGCGAACTGATAAGAAGAAGCGAGGCCATTGCCATTGTAGGAAAACAGGATCAGTTTTATTTAAAACTCTCCATTGATGAATTGGACATTCAGCGCGTGAAGCAAGGCCAAGATGCCATTGTTAAAATTGACGCGTATCCCGAAAAGCTGTTCAGGGGCAAAATAGCTAAAGTTTATCCATTGGTTGATACCCGTCAACAATCTTTGAGAGTGGATGCCATCCTCAATGAAAAACTGCCAAACTTATTTTCGGGGCTGGCCGTGGAAGCCAACATTATTATTCGTGAAAAGAAAAACGCACTGGTGATACCCCGGCTGGCGATCTTGAAAGGTGATTCGGTGTGGGTGGCCGAGGGCGGAAATAAAAAGAAAATAAAAGTAACGCGCGGCATCGAAACGCTCGAAGAAACAGAAATAGTTCAAGGGCTTACTGCTGAAAGTAAAATCATTGTGAACCGATGAAGCCGATGAACTGGAAATCGTACCGGATATCATTCGAAATTGCAAGGGTGCAACTCTTTAGCAAACCTAAGCAAACCATAATAGCCATGCTCGGTGTTACCTTTGGCATTGGTATGTTCATAGCACTGGTAGGTTTGATGACAGGCCTAAATGATTTCACAGAAGAAATCACGATGACTTCCTCGCCCGACATTCACATTTACAACGATATTACAGAGGCCCGGCCCAGCCTATTGGATCAAATTAATCCGAACGGGTTAAATCAGGTTTACAACCAACGGCCTAAAAGCGAAACACCACGCATACGCAATGCCAGTCAATTGATTGACGTGATCCGAAACGACAGTCGCGTGCACGGAGTTGCGCCCACCATTGCCTCGCAGGTTTTTTATAATTATGGCCCCATTCAACTGAATGGAAATATACTGGGCGTAGAAATAATGGAAGAAGATAAACTGTTTGATCTAAAGGCCAAAATGAAAGACGGCAACCTGGAAGACTTGCTGTCGTATCATGAAGGAATTATTATTGGCAGTGGGCTGGCAAAAAAACTGAATGCAAAAAAAGGAGACCGTGTTGTCATCACCACCCCGCAAGGTTTTACACGCACTTTAAAAATAGTCGGCATCTTCCAGATCGGCATCGGCACGGTAGATAACATTCGGAGCTATGCCAACATTGGCATGGTGCAAACGATACTCCAGCAAGACCAATCTTACATTACCGACATCAACATAAAATTGAAGGACCGTCATATTGCAAAAGTGGTTGCTCCCGAAATGCAGTCAACGTTCGGCCAGAAAGCAGAAGACTGGGAAACTGCCAACGCCACCTTTCTCACCGGTGTCACCATTCGCAACATTATCACCTACGCGGTGTCGTTCACATTACTTGTAGTGGCAGGTTTCGGCATTTATAATATTCTAAACATGACCATTTATAATAAAATGAAAGACATTGCCATATTAAAAGCGATGGGTTTTGCTGGCGGTGATGTGAGGAGAATATTTATGATCCAGTCGTTGGTGATTGGCGTGATCGGTGCCCTGGCAGGTTTGGTGGTAGGTTTTACTTTGTCTTACTTAATATCACAGGCCCCTTTTGACGGTGGCGATGTGATCAGCCTCACTCATTTTCCGGTAAATTTTGATTTGAAGTATTATATCATCGGTACCATTTTCGGGGTAGGCACCACGGCCATTGCGGGTTACATGCCATCGCGCAAAGCTTCACGGATCGATCCGATAGAAATTATCCGGGGCCAGTAATAGCAGTTGCGATGGAAACCGTATTGAACACACATGGAATCACCAAATATTTTTATGAACCCGAAAAATTTCAAGTGCTCAAAAACATCAGCCTGAGTGTGACCAAAGGGGAATTTGTATCGCTAGTGGGAAAATCCGGTTGTGGAAAATCCACGTTGATGTATGTGCTCTCCACCATGGATACCGATTATGAAGGTGACTTGGAAATTTCAGGCCAACGGCTTACGGGCAAAACACAAAATGAACTGGCGCAATTCAGAAATAAACATATCGGGTTTGTTTTCCAATTTCATTACCTGCTTCCCGAGTTTACCTCTTTGCAAAACATCATGATACCGGCTTTGAAACTGGGAAAATATTCACGCGAAGAAATTGAACACCGCGCCCTTGAAAAACTTTCGTTGCTCGACATGAAAGATCATGCCCATAAACGATCCTCTAAACTCTCCGGTGGGCAACAACAGCGGGTGGCCATTGCCCGTGCTCTTATCAACGATCCGGATATTATTATGGGCGATGAACCAACAGGAAATTTGGACTCCTATAATTCGGGATTGGTGTTTGACATTTTTAAAACGCTCACCCATCAATACAATCAAACCATTGTGGCCGTAACACATGACGAAGAGTTTGCGCGAAAGACAGACCGTGTAGTGGAAATGAGTGACGGAAAAATTATTTCCTAACTCCGGTTGGTAACTGATGTTACCGCATAAATTGAATTTCAATGTAGAAATTTCCGCTCTGCGCGACCCTCGTTTATTGGGGACAAAGGTGCGTACCATCAGTCAGTAATAGCTGTGGATAATTTTTATGCCGCTATCGTATCGTACACCACCACACGTTCCCACAAGTGCGAGCAGTCGGCAATAAACTTTTGGTGGATGGGATGATCCTGATAGGTTTTCTGTCCGGCCGTATCATCAAAGAACATCAGTTCGGAAACGGAATAGCTATTGTCAACCACATCGCGCTTTTCGGTGGAGGCAGGCACCCCAACATGAATGCTGCGGATGGTTT
>JAYVAI010000433.1:0-8006 GCA_043751075.1 Cyclobacteriaceae bacterium
TCGGGTATGGTAATGGCAATTTGTTTCATACGTTTACTTCTATTAAGTAGCCAAATAATATTCTATTCAAATTTAAAGAAAGATGTTGAGCTAACAAAAGATGGAGACGCCAGTAGTAAGTTAGGAATGGGATAACCAGAAATGAAACCCTATCGAGTTGGGTGTAAACCGAGAAAGTTTATAAAACAAATCAGAAGGAAAAGAAAATCCTGAACACCCAGGGCGATGGGAACACGCGCTCTTGCTGGTCATAGATCACATCATACAGTGCCATGGCATTTACCGCGCCTCTTCCGCCTATAGGTTGAGAATATCCCAAGCCCAATAAAAGGCGGTCGTAGGTTTTGCGTTGGGCTATATTGTAGGTGGGCGTGTTCAGTAAGTTGTATTCGCCATAAGCGAAAAGTTGGCTGAAGTTATACCGCATAAAGGGGCTCACGCCATATTGATCGTAATGAAACTTGATCGGTTCGGTATAGCTAAACCGCTGCCAGTTTAAGCCAGTGCCCACAGAAAATTTGGGCGTAACCATGTATCCTGCAATTGGGTTCAATGCAATGTAAAAATATTTGCTTCCGTACCCATCCACACCACCGTTCAATCCCAATCCCCCTCCAAAATAAAGTCTTTCACTCCAAGACGAGCCCGCACCCTCCTCAATCTCGCGCTGGCCAAAACAGGTTATGGAAATTAGCAGGATAAAAATCAATAGGGTTGCTTTCATGTGATTCATTCAAATGTTTTTAATCCTCCTCTTGAATAATAAAAAGGTCTTCACTCTCCTTCTTCATCAAATATTTCTCGCGTGCAAATTTTTCAAGGAGTTCTTTGTTGGTCATCAATTCTGTTCTGTCCTTTTCAACCTCCGATATTTTTTCCTGATAAAATCCCTTCTCACGCTCAAGGCTCCTGAGTTTGGATGACATTTTGAAACGCGATATCAAATCGTTGGAATCCAAAAACATCATCCACACAAAAAAAGAAATGGTGGCGACTATATAAAAATTCCGGAGTGCAGGGGGCAGTCTTTTGATCATGGTAGTTTAAAAAATGGTTTTACGAAGATAAGAATTATAACCCCAATGAAGCAAATCGGGCATTGACGGTAACAGGAGTTACGGAGGGTGTAGGCGTCTGGGGTTGACTAAAAAGTCCAGATCGTTCGATGCGTCATGCCCAGCTTTGACCCGGCATCCCAATTATTAGCGTAAAAAAGGAGATCGCGGCTCAAAGCCTGCCTGCCGGCAAAGGCAGGGCCGCGATGACAGACAGACTTTTTAGTCAGCCCCTTGACGCCCCGGTTCAAAGCAGGGAGTTGGAGCGCTGACTTGGCAACCTTTTACGAGACAAATAATTTCCACTCTTGCGAAAACGCAAGGTTCTCTGAGTTGGGCAGGTAGGCTTTGATCAGGATAGATCCTTTTCTTTTCAACTGCATAAACAAATCATATTGCTGTCCTGTTATGGGATCAGAATATTTGCCCTTGCCTTTTTTTGATCTGCCAAATTTTAAATTCTGCACCACTTTGAAGCCAAGCAATTTATCAGCTCCATTGGCCCATACTACCGACCCTTGAAATTCTGAATCAATATCGTAAAGAAGTATGCGCATATTCTTTGACTCGTTCAGCCAAATGCCGGCCACATCAAAGCCGACAGGTGAATATCCAAGTCTATGAACAATCAGGATCAGGGCGGCTGTCGCCAGCGTGATCATCACCAATGCAATCCACAACACATCCATTTTTTTTGTTTATTTAGTTTTTAAAGTCCCTTGGTTCTTTTGTCTTATCAAAAATCAAGTCGGGATTTTATGTTTAAGGCAGAAGGCCAAATACGTTTTAAAAACAAAATATTGAGACTGAAAAAGTGACCCACCTCCAATGCCTTGCCCTCCCATAATCAAACCTCAAAATCCCAAAACAAGAAACCCCGGCCTGGTGGGGCGGGGTTTTCAAACTCATCTGAATCGAATTTTTAGAACTACTTTTTACAAATTCTTGCCCGGAAAATAAGCAACATCACCAAGCTCTTCTTCTATGCGCAGAAGTTGGTTGTATTTTGCCATCCGATCGGAACGTGAAGCCGAACCGGTTTTGATCTGACCCGTATTCAACGCAACAGCCAAATCGGCAATGGTGCTGTCTTCTGTTTCGCCAGAGCGGTGGCTCATGATGCTCTTATATGAATTTCTTTTTGCCAGGTTCACCGCATCAATTGTTTCGGTGAGCGATCCAATCTGGTTTACTTTGATCAAGATTGCATTGGCCACACCTTTGTCTATTCCTTCTTGCAAACGTGTAACATTGGTTACAAAAAGATCATCGCCCACCAATTGCACTTTGTCACCAATGTTTTCGGTCAATGTTTTCCATCCGGCCCAATCGTCTTCTGCCAAACCATCTTCAATGGAAATGATTGGATATTTCTTTGCCCACTTCGTCCAGTACTCAGCCATTTCTTGCGGCTTCAATTTTTGGCCGGAAGATTTTTTGAAGTGGTATAATTTTGTTTTTGAATCGTAGAATTCGGATGCTGCAGGGTCGAGCGCGATCATGATTTCCGAACCCGGCTTGTAGCCCGCCTTCTCAATCGCCTTCAATACAATTTCGATGGCTTCCTCGTTGGATTTAATGTTGGGCGCAAAACCTCCTTCATCGCCCACGTTGGTAGAAAGGCCTTGGTCGTGCAACACTTTTTTTAGTGTATGAAAAATTTCAGCACCCATGCGCAATGCTTCCGAGAAAGTCTTTGCGCCCACGGGCATCACCATAAACTCCTGAAAGTCTATCGAGTTATCGGCATGGCTTCCGCCATTTAAAATATTCATCATGGGCACAGGCAGCGTGTTTGCGTTCACTCCCCCTATGTAGCGATAGAGCGATTGGCCTGCTTCCATAGCACCGGCTTTGGCAACGGCCAGCGAAACACCCAGCACGGCATTGGCACCCAAGTTGGCTTTGTTGGGGGTTCCGTCCAATTGGATCATCACCCGATCGATCAATGTCTGATCAAATACAGAGTGCCCCACTACTTCAGAGGCAATTTTTGTGTTTACGTTCTCCACTGCTTTGAGCACACCTTTGCCCATGTATTTTTTCTTATCGCCATCGCGAAGTTCAACGGCTTCGTGCGAACCTGTGGAGGCACCCGATGGAACTGCGGCCCGGCCAAAGGCACCTGAGCTGGTAACTACATCTACTTCTACTGTAGGATTGCCGCGACTATCCAGTATCTGGCGGGCGTGAACACTTTCTATTTGGCTCATAATTTAATATTAGATTTAAGATGTGAGATTTAAGATGTGAGATTTTAATTTAAGATTTTGGTTTCTGTTGATTTAGAGTCTTTAAAGATGCGGTGAAAATTGCAGTTAGTTCGTTTGATTCTTTTATTAATGAAGCTAGTTCCTTGTCTTCCCTTTTTAAAAGTTCAACGTCACCAATAAAAGTTAACCAAAAATGACTTTCATCTGCTTCTTCTAAAACTGTTTTTATTTTATTGATGAAATTAGCGCTCGATTTCCCTCTATTTGCTGCTCTGTAATTGGCAGCTACCGAAGAGGACGACTTTAATAATTGATATGTAACAACTTTTGAAGCTTCTGACTTTGGCAAACGATCCATCAGCTTAAAAACCCTAATGGCAAATTGCCTTGTTCTGTCCATTAATTCAAACTTATCCATAGCCCTTAGGTAAGATGTAAGATGTAAGATTTATGATGTAAGAATTAAGAATTTACAACTTGCATCATTGAGTAACCCCTAGCTTTCGACTTCACCGCAACCTAAATCTAATATCGTAAATCTAACATCTTAAATTCTAAATCATTGCTATGAACTGATCAAACAAATATCTCGAATCATGTGGGCCTGGTGAAGCTTCCGGGTGATATTGAACTGAAAACGCTTTTTTGCTTTTCAAGCGGATGCCCATGATGGTGCTGTCGTTTAGGTGCACGTGCGTGACTTCCACATCGGGGTTTTTATCAATGTCTTTTTCACTTACTGCAAAGCCATGATTCTGGGAAGTCATTTCACCCAAGCCGGTGATCAGGTTTTTTACAGGATGGTTTAGCCCCCGATGGCCGTGGTGCATTTTATAGGTAGAGATACCAGATGCCAAAGCAAGCAGCTGATGGCCAAGGCAAATTCCGAATACCGGTTTATTGGAACCTAACATTTCTTTCACTGTTGTAATGGCATAATCCATAGCCGAAGGATCGCCAGGGCCGTTGGAAATAAAATAACCATGCGGTTTCCACCTATCCATTTCAGCAAAAGTTGTTTTGGCAGGAAACACCTGCACGTAGCACCCACGGGCAACTAAGTTTTTGAGAATACTTGCTTTGATGCCAACGTCTAAGGCTGCAATTTTTATTGATGCCGATGGATCTCCAACAAAATAAGGTTGAGGTGTGCTCACACTAGAAGCCAGTTCGAGCCCACTCATGGACGGAACTTTTTTTATTTCCTCTTTGAGGTGCTCGGGTGAAAGCACCGATGATATGATTGCATTCATGGCGCCTTTGCTGCGTATGTAGCGCACCAGCATTCGGGTGTCTATGTCCGAAATGCCCACCACGCTGTGCTTTTCAAGATACGTTTGCAGACTTTCAACTGCAGTCTTTCTGCTGAACTCATCAGAAAATTCATTTACCACAATGCCGCTTATTTTGGGTGAAGCCGACTCTTGCTCATCATTGACTGTTCCATAATTGCCAATGTGCGCAGTGGTGTTTACAATGATCTGACCATAGTAAGATGGATCGGTATAGATTTCCTGGTAGCCCGTCATGCCAGTGTTAAAGCAAATTTCGCCACCGGAGGTGCCGCGTTTACCAATGGCTTTTCCTTCAATCAGAAAGCCGTCTTCAAGTAGTAAATATGCTTTGTCTCTCACTGGGTTGGGGGTAAATGGTTGGCAAAAATAGTTATGTTCTTGGATGGTTGATTATCCACGAGAGGAATTTTTTCCGCATTCGTTGGAATTTTGCGCGTTAACCATAACATTTGCTTATGCCTATGCCGCTTGCACCAATGCGAATGTTGTAGGCAACTTCTGACGAGGTAGCTGCAACTTGGGTTAATTACCCTATTTTTTCTTGCCTAAAATATAATAAGGTTTGCTTAGCCACTCCACTCAAACCAAACGTAATAGAGCCAATGTTTATCAAGCTGCCGCAGTGGCAAATACCGGCTTGGGCTTTTCGCTTAGCAACTTCAGTTGTTTTGCATGCGCCACCACGGCATCCAGAAATGTTTCTTTGGATTTGTATGGCAGGCCAAACTCTTTGGTAGTCTCTTCAACAATTTTTGCAAGGTCGCGATAGTGCACATGGCAGATGGTGGGAAACAAATGGTGCTCTACCTGATAGTTGAGCCCGCCCACATACCATGAAAATAATTTCTGCTTGTGGCCAAAGTTGGTGGTGGTGTGCAATTGATGGATCGCCCAGTTGTTTTCGAGGTTGCCATTCATATCGGGTGCCGGATATTCGGTGCCTTCCACCACATGCGCAGGCTGAAAGATGATGGCCAAAATAAAACCGCTGATGTAGTGCATCACCAAAAAACCAATGAGCAACTGGCCAATGGTGATGGGCAGCACCAACATAGGAATGACCAAGATATAAGTAAAATAAACTGCTTTGGTTGCAATCATCACCATCCACTCTTTGGTGGCCGATGCACGTTGTTTTTTGATAAGGCCCTCCCGCTGATATTTTACAAGCCGCGCAAAATCTTTAACAATAACCCACACCAAGGTCATAAGGCCATAAAAAAACCAGGCGTAGTAATGTTGAAATTTATGAATGGGTTTCCAGGTGGATTCGGGGCCCATGCGTATGATGCCGCGTGGGCTGATGTCTTCGTCCACATCGTGCACGTTGGTGTAGGTGTGATGGAGCACATTGTGTTGCACTTTCCAATTGATGGCATGGCCACCCACCAAATTTAACGAGCGGCCCAATAAATCATTCACCCATTGTTTGGAAGAATACGATCCATGGTTTGCATCGTGCATGATAGAGAGGCCAATGCCCGCCATGCCAAACCCCATTATGGCACACAGGCCAAGCATCATCCACACGTTTGTGGTAACACCAAATATCAGGAGAAAGTAGGGTACTAAGTAAAGCGAAAACATGAAGATGGTTTTTATCACCATTTCACTATTTGCCGTGCGTTCGATTTTATTGGTTTTGAAATAATTATTAACGCGCTGGTTTAGCGTAACAAAAAAATCCTGTTGCTTATTGGCAAACTTTAAATTTAAGTTGATGCTCATGTTTGTTGATGATAACGGATGGATGGGATTTCGCAAATCTATTAAATCCCAATCTTCAAAAGTAAGGAATTGAATGGTGATTATTTCCGGGCGGGGAATTTTTTTGAGAGGCGGTTATTAAAATGGAGTGGAGGCAATTAAAATTCGGCAATGACGGTTTTGCCCCCTTTGGTAACATCTCCAACCGTTACCATAACTTTCGCATCCACCGGTAAAAAAATATCCACGCGCGAGCCGAACTTGATAAAACCAAACTCATCGCCCTGGGCAAGTTGCTGTCCTTCTTTTATATACCACTTGATCCTGCGGGCCAGCGCACCGGCAATTTGCCTGAACAATATTTCTTTGCCGTTGTTCATTTTGGCAACCACGGTGGTGCGTTCATTTTCAGTACTTGATTTGGGATGCCACGCCACCAAGTATTTTCCCGGATGGTATTTGAAATAAGAAATGGCACCTGACACAGGCATACGGTTTACATGCACATTGATGGGCGACATGAAAATGGATATTTGTTTCCTCCGCGATTTTAAATATTCTGGCTCTTCAGTTTCTTCAATCACCACCACTTTTCCATCGGCAGGGGCGAGCACTTGCTTTGGGTTTTTTTGAACTTCAAAAAGGGGAATGCGAAAGAATTGAAGGATGATAAGATAAATAACAAGGCTTGCTCCAATGCCTATATTCTGTAACGTAGTAGCACCTGGAAAGAAATAAGAAGCGGCCCAGTTAAGTGCGAAGAGCACAACAAGCAAAACAAATAACAACGTGCGGCCTTCGCGGTGGATAGTCATAATGGCATCTCTAAAAACTAATAATGGAACGCAGATGACGCAGATGAATATGATAAATTATGATTTCATCAGCGATAATCTGCCCAATCAGTGTCATCAGCGTTCTATTTGTATTCATTCGTGAGTTATTAGTAGTCCCCATAATGGATTCAAGATTATCAGGTAACCAATAAGTTCGTAAATCTAAAATCACAAATCTAAAATTGAGCTCTGATAAATCTTTAACTGTTTAAAACCCACCACGGAACTTGTATGTTTTGGCCACCTTATCAATGGCAACCATATAAGCGGCAATGCGCAGCGACACTTTGTACTCCACGGCAGTTTTATACACAATGTTGAATGCATCTTTCATGATCCGGTCGCTCCTGCGGTTCACACGCTCGGCCGTCCACTTGTAGCCCAGGCGGTTTTGCACCCATTCGAAGTATGAAACCGTTACGCCACCGGCATTGGCAAGAATATCGGGCACCACGCTTATACCTTTTTCATAAATAATGCTGTCGGCTTTGGACGATGTTGGTCCATTGGCACCTTCCACAATCAGCTTGGCGCGGATTTTTCCGGCATTGGAAACAGTGATCACATCTTCGGTGGCGGCAGGAACCAGCACATCCACAGGCAACAACAAGAGATCGTCCCCGGCAATTTTCTGAACTTCGGCATAGCCATCCAATGAGCCTTTGTTTTTATCGCGATACGCTGAGGCCGCATCAATGTCAATTCCATTTTCATTGTAATACGCACCCGATATGTCGCTCACCGAAACCACTTTTAATCCTCTCTCAGCCAATAGCCTTGATGCCCACGACCCCACATTTCCAAATCCTTGCACCGCGCACGTGGCCTTGTATGGGTTTATTTTCAGCTTCTCCATCGCGGCCAACGCAGATACCATCACACCCCGGCCAGTAGCTTCTG
>JAYVAI010000434.1:0-3048 GCA_043751075.1 Cyclobacteriaceae bacterium
TGGATTTTTACCGAAGCCATACCATCGGGCGAAAGGTTGGTGTTATCAATTTCAACTTTATCCATGGCCACCTTGGCAGGAATATATCCCACGGCTTCCACTGTGCCGTATCTTGGTGTAACCACTTTCAGCAAATATTCTTTTTCTACTTCCGGCTTGAACGAGCCCTTGTAGCGGAAATCATCCTGGGAAAGTTTTAGTTGCTCAACCATCATATTATTGGCAAGGTCGGTGATGGTAACGGATGAAGTAGCTGGTATTTCGAAGCGATTGGAGTTGTCAAGTACATGGCGGCTTAATGCTATGCTTACATTCCAGATGCTGTCGGGGTTGCTCAACGAATTGACCACCAGCCTACGTTCGGAAAGCGGTATGTCAACGTCCACCACGGTTTCGCACCCAATAAGCATGGAGGCAAAAAATAACAGTGCAATGTAATTTTTCATTCTCTTAAAATTTAAAACTGTACGTGAAGGAAGGGATCAATGGAAACAAACTGTATTGAACAAACTTCTTATTAAAATTTTTATCGTAGCCAATGTCCATGTAAAATGGGTTGAGGCGGCTGTAAGCATTATAGATACCAAGGGTCCATTTGCGCTGGCCCCATTTTTTATCCTTCCACCAACTGAAACTCAGGTCAAGCCGATGGTAGTCTCTCATGCGGTAACCGTTTCGGCTTTCGTAAAAATTGATTTCGTTGCCACCAAAGCCACCGAATTGGTTGTTGCTAAATTCGTTGATGCCTTCGTAGGTAGCGGTTGGCAGCGTGA
The DNA here is from genome assembly GCA_043751075.1 of Cyclobacteriaceae bacterium. Taxonomy (GTDB): domain Bacteria; phylum Bacteroidota; class Bacteroidia; order Cytophagales; family Cyclobacteriaceae; genus ELB16-189. Next base: position 774 of record JAYVAI010000434.1, read on the forward strand.
TGGCGTTGCCCGTGGTGTATATCCACACCATCGAAAAGTCCATGCGCTTGTTCCAGGTATGGGTGAGCGCAAGATTGATGTCGTGACGGTTGTCGTACTTGTAGGGAAACATCTTTCCAAAATTCAACGTCTCGAACTGGCGGTTGGTCCACGAAAGTGTGTAGCCGAGCCATCCCGTGAAGGCACCTGTCTTTTTTTGCAATAGAAACTCCATGCCATAACTTTCGCCACGCCCGTTCATGGCCACTTTGTCTTGCCAGTCTTCTTCAATATCAATGTAGCTGGCCCCATCTTCATACTCAATCAGGTTGGTCATTTCTTTGTAATAACCCTCTAAGCTGATTTCATAAATTCCTTTGTACGTTTTTGCAGCGCCAATCGCTGCTTGCCACGATTGCTGTGGTTTTACTTTGGCCGTGCTGGGCACCCAAAGATCGGTGGGCAACCCCAGGCCAGCGTTGGTGAGCAAATGAATGAATTGAGTCATGGTGGAGAAGGATGCCTTGAGCGAAAGATCGTTGCCTAAAAGAAAGCGCGAAGAAATGCGCGGCTGCACCGAGCGGTACCAGCGGTTTTCTACCAAGAAAGCGGAAGCATGAACACCGGCATTTAATTTTAATGATGGGCTTATCTTCCAGTCGTCTTCCGCATAGAGCGCAAATTCTTCGGCCGTTGTCACTGCGGCACCTGCGGTGGTGTCTGCTTCTTCGTTGGAGCGAAGGGTATAAACACCGGGAGAAAATTTGTGCGCGATCAGGTTGGCACCGAAGCGGATGTAGTGATCGGGGTTTGGCAAAAAATCGAAATCGCCTTTGGCTGCCCAATCGCGTATGCCCGATGTGTAGCGATCTTTATAGAAAGTTTCTTCTTTGGGTTGCCCGGGTGTGGTGCGTGTTTCTTCATACTGATCAAAAATTTCAAAACGGTAGCGGCTGAAGGTGCCCGTAAAATTTCCGAACAGCTTGGGCGATATGATCCTGTTCCAGCGCATGGCGGTAATGATGTTGCCCCATCGCAAACCAAATTCATTTCTATAATCGGTGCGCGTATTGTTGTCCACATAAAAATCTTTTTCCTTGGCGTATGCTTTGTCGTCACCCGTATAGGTGCTCAGGTACAACCTGTTTTTGTTGTTGATGATGTGATTGACCTTAAAATTCAGATCGTAAAAAAAGTAGCCGGAATTCAAACCTTGACTTGCCGCTTTGATGATAGGCTTCGCGAGAATATCAATGTATGTGCGCCTGGCCGAAATCAAAAATGAAGTCTTGTCTTTTTGGATGGGGCCTTCCACCGAAATTTTGGAAGCGATCAACCCAATAGATCCCTCGCCTTTCACTTCTTTCATATTGCCGTCTTTCATGTTTATGTCAATCACGGACGAAAGCCGGCCACCATAGCGGGCGGGAAATCCTCCTTTGATCAACTCAACATGGTTGAGCGCATCGGCATTGAACACCGAGAAGAAACCGAAGAGGTGCGAGGCATTATATACCGGCACACCATCGAGCAAAATCAGATTTTGATCGGGGCCACCACCGCGCACATACAACCCCGAGCTGCCTTCGCTTCCCGATTGCACGCCCGGCATCAGTTGCAACACTTTCATCACATCGGTTTCTCCAAAAAAAGCAGGCAATGCTTTGATCTGGTCCACCGGTATGGAGATGGTGCTCATCCGGTTTATTTCATGAATGGCATCGGCCTTGGAAGCATTCACCACCACTTCATCCAACACGGTAGAGCTTTTTAAAAAAATATTTATGGAGGTGTCCTTGCGGAGATAAAATTTTATCACCTGATGTTGATAGCCCACATACGAGTAGAACAGTGCAACAGAATCGCGCGGAAGTGTGATGCTATAAAAGCCGTGCGTGTTGGCCGATGTGCCCGATGCTGATTTGGCATGGAAGGCAGTGGCTCCGATCAAACTCTCGCCACTGTCCTGATCTTTGAGGTGACCGCTAACCGTAAATTTTTGTGCGTGTGCACACAGGGGGACTACCATGCAAATCAGTGCCAATGCAAATTGCCTCATGGGTGTGCGGGTTAGGTAAAAAATAAAAACGACAGGCTAAAGTAAAATATTGTGCGACAAGAATACAATGCTCAATCAATACTATCTTCATACAGGGTTAATTTGGAACGCCATTGCTCATAAAGGATTTTGCTCATGACAATCTGAGTTTTCGGAAAACATCCCACAGCACTATGCCGAGGCACACGGATATATTCAGCGAATGTTTGGTGCCAAGTTGGGGAATCTCCAAAGCCA
>JAYVAI010000435.1:0-7995 GCA_043751075.1 Cyclobacteriaceae bacterium
ATGATATTGCCCAATTGCGACTGGTAATCAGGGGGCAAATCTCCAACAATTTCTGAACTGACCTGAAACAATTTTTTGTCATGCGCAACAATTTCATCAATGAACCGAAAACGTTTAATCGACACGCTCGATGCAATCTGGCTCAAATCATTTCGTATGAGATCGGCAATGGTAACATGCTCGGCCAACTCCTTTTTATTTTCGATAATGATCTGCTTCGCGTTGGGCAAAGAAGCGTCAATGGTACCCTTCATTGGATAGCTATAAATTTTCCCGTTCCTGATTTGAATAAATGTTTCGGGAGAGAAAAAAAGGAATTCATCTTTGAGCCAGCATTTATATTTTGCGGTGCCGCGATAAAATAAATCTCTTAGCGATAAGTTCATCTCTATTTTTGTTTTGATGGTGAGGTTGATCAGAAATGAATTTCCATAAGACAACTGATCGTAAACAGAATTGAATTTTCTCTCATACTCATCAAAAGGAACCGGATGCTTTATGATTTGGATCGGTCTATTATTGATCTCGCAAAAGGGTGCATTCGAGAATCCAGTGATGGAATACAACATCTCATGGGCGTTGATTTGATCCACGGGCCAAACTTTTGGTTTCCTCATCTCAAAATCAATAAGGAACAAGAAGGGGATTTTTTTTCTGCCTAAGTCATTGATCGTATCCGTGAAGTCTTTTGGTGCATGCACGATCAGGGGATGTTCATGTATTTATGCACTTGCAAAGAAATCTTCCATCGGGGGTCACGCTTTACATAGTCAATGATCAATGGCAATATCTCCTTTTCCTTCGACCACTCCGGTTGCAAAAACAATTTACAACCAGGGCCTACTTTTTCTGCGAACTCTTCTGCCCACTCAAAATCACTTTTATGGAAGATCACTACTTTAAGTTCATCGGCTTTTGCCGGAACGGAAGGATGTGGTGGCATAAATTTTTTAGGCGAAAAACAAACCCAGTCCCACGCACCCGTTAACGCGTAAGCCCCCGATGTTTCGATGTGCGTTTTTAACCCGGCTTGCTTTAGTTCGTGTGTGAGTGAAGTGAGATCGTGCATGGCGGGCTCGCCCCCTGTTATCACGGCTATTTTACTTCCGCTGGTTTTGGCTTTCGATGCCAGTTGCGCCACGTCCATTTTTGGATGGGCATTCACGTCCCACGAATCTTTTACATCGCACCACACGCAGCGCACCTCACATCCGCCCAAGCGGATAAAATAGGCAGCGCTTCCCTGATAAAAACCTTCACCCTGAATGGTATAAAAGTCTTCCATCAAAGGAAGTGTGTTGATGTGCTTGGGTGTTGAAGTGTTCATGAGTTGACGTGTTGAGGTGCGCACGTGTTGAGGTGCTAAAATATTAACGAGTGCTAAGGATTTCTTAGCTCAGTAGCACGCAGTGTGTTCAGCAAAAGTGACGCGATGGTCATCGGGCCCACGCCACCAGGCACGGGAGTGATGAACGAAGTTTTTGGTGCTACTTCTTTAAAATCAACATCACCTTTAATGGCATACCCACTTTTATATTGAGCACCTTCCACACGGGTGGTGCCCACATCAATTACCACGGCACCTTCCTTCACCATGTCGGCAGTGATGAAGCCCGGCTTGCCCACCGCCACCACCAAAATATCGGCCTGGCGCGTGAACATCGAAATATCTTTTGTGTACTTATGACAAATGGTAACCGTAGCCTTTCCTTCTTCCACCAACATCATGCTTAACGGAGCGCCCACCAACCGGCTGGCACCTACCACTACACAATTTTTTCCTTCGGTGGCGATGTTATAACGTTTCAATAATTCCATCACGCCAAACGGAGTGGCCGGCAGCAGCAAAGGATTTTTTGAAATAATGCTTCCAAAATTGCGATTGGTAAATCCATCCACATCTTTGTCGGGCCTTATCTTTTCGGTTATCCGTTCCACAGAAATATTTTGGGGCAAGGGCAGTTGCACGATAAATCCGTCCACATCTTCATCACGGTTCACCTGATCTATGTGTTTCATCAGTTTGTCTTCGCTTATGGTGTCGGCAAAGCGGAGCATGGAATAATGAAAGCCAACTTCTTTGCAGGCTTTTACTTTATGGTCCACATAGGTTTGGCTCGCGCCATCATCGCCAACGAGGATGATGGCCAGGTGCGGGATTTTTTTTCCGGCCTGCTTGCGCTCCGTCACCTTTAGCGAAATCTCCGCTTTGATATCGTTGGAGATTTTGCGTCCGTCAATAAGTGTGTATGTGTTTTGAACAACCTGCATCATTTCACTTTTCTTTTAAGGCGAGAGATTTCTTGATTCTGGCTGCCTTGAGCCACTCCATGAGAGAATTCTCCTGCTCTATATTTCTTTCAATGGAGGCAAATTGAATAAGCATTTCGGATATTACCTAGTCAAAGTTTTTTTCCATGCTCAAAGAATTCCAATTTTTTTGATCGTGCTGTTTCCTGTCTAAACCAACCGAATGCCATACTTTAAAATCTCATGGGCCAATGGGTTGTTTTCATTGAAATCTTTTTTTAAAAAAGCATGAGGCTCTATGCGAAGGTCAATATCCCTTCTCAATTTCATTAACTCTAAATTAAGTTCATAGGTATTCTTTTTAGATTTTATCACGACCGCAATATCAATATCACTATCCCTGTGAGATTCTTTTTTTGCATAGGAACCAAATAGAAAAGCATTGTAAACAAAGTAATCCTTCTGCAATACTTTTACATACTCCTTTGCTATTCCGATAATTCTTTTTTGATCCATTTTCTTAATAGCTTTATTTTTGAAACCCAATCATTTGCGAAATTCCTCGTACACTTTTTATAGAATTCCTCCTTCACATCGTCATACCTTACATTCAGATTAAATGTGGTTATCTCCTCTAACCAACCGATTTGCTCGGGGGATAGTTCAAGGGTTTTAGCCAACAAAGCCAGACTATGAGTACGGGGAGGATGCGCTGCCGTTAGCTTTACAATTCGGGCTTTCAATAATTTTTCAATTACTAAATGACCCAAGAAGAGACCCCAAGCATAATCCTTTGACTTAATCAGATGTGCCATTGTCTTCCAATCTCGTTCGGACGATGCTATCCAAAAATTTGTAATCCCCACTTTGTCAAATTTCTTGCTCATACGTATTTGAAATTTACTCAATCTTCAACACGGCCATAAACGCCTCCTGCGGAATCTCCACATTGCCAACTTGCCTCATTCTTTTCTTTCCTTTCTTTTGCTTGTCCAACAGTTTGCGCTTGCGCGAAATATCGCCACCATAACATTTGGCCAACACGTTTTTGCGAATGGCGCTCAACGTTTCCCTGGCCACAATCTTTTGGCCTATGGCCGCTTGTATCGCCACTTCAAACATGTGGCGCGGAATAAGTTCTTTCAGTTTCTCGCACAACTTCCTTCCCCACTCGTGAGCTTTGGCACGATGCACAATGGCCGACAGCGCATCAATCTTTTCCCCGTTCAATTGCACATCCAATTTTACCATGTCGCTTTCGCGCCAATCAATCAAGGTATAATCCAATGAAGCATATCCTTTCGAAATGGTTTTTAATTTGTCGAAGAAGTCGAAAACAATTTCTGCCAGCGGCATTTCGAACGTGAGTTCAACGCGATCGGAGGTAAGATAATTCTGGTTCTTGATCAGCCCACGCCTGTCCATGCACAAACCAATGATGGGCCCAATAAATTCCGATTTGGTGATTATCTGTGCGCGTATGAAAGGCTCGTGGATAAAATCAATAGTGGTTGGGTCGGGCATTTCGGAAGGCGCATTGATTTCAATGGACTTTCCACTGGTAAGCATCGCCTTGAACTGCACCGAGGGCACCGTGGTGATCACCGTCATTCCAAACTCACGCTCCAACCGTTCTTGAATAATTTCCATGTGGAGCAGGCCAAGAAATCCGCACCTAAAACCAAAACCCAATGCGGCTGATGTTTCAGGTTCCCACACCAACGATGCATCGTTGAGTTGCAATTTCTCCATAGAGGCGCGCAGCTCTTCAAACTCAGAAGTCTCCACCGGATAGATGCCGGCAAACACCATCGGCTTCACATCTTCAAAACCTCTTATGGCCTCGCCCTGGTTGGCAACCAATGTAATTGTGTCTCCCACTTTAACTTCCTTGGCTACTTTTATTCCCGAAATCATATAGCCTACGTTGCCAGCACTGATTTCGTTTTGCGGCAGCTTGTCCAACTTCAGCACGCCAATTTCATCGGCCCCATATTGCTTGTCGGCATTTACAAATTTCACCTGATCGTTTTTGCGCAGGGTGCCATTGAACACGCGGAAGATAACTTCAATGCCACGGAAGGAATTGAAAACCGAATCAAAGATCATCGCTTGCAACGGTGCTTTTGGGTCGCCCTTGGGCGCAGGCACACGGTACACCACGGCTCTCAAAATATCTTCAATGCCAATTCCTTCTTTGGCGCTGGCGCGGATTACAGAATCCCGCTCGCAGCCGATGAGTTCCACAATTTGGTCAGTCACTTCATCGGGCATGGCCGCAGGCAAATCAATCTTGTTCAACACCGGAATGATCTCCAGATTATGGTCGAGGGCTAAGTATAAATTTGAAATGGTCTGTGCCTGAATTCCCTGTGCGGCATCCACAATCAACAGGGCACCCTCGCAGGCGGCAATGGAGCGCGATACTTCATACGAAAAGTCAACGTGGCCGGGGGTGTCTATCAAATTCAAAATATAGTCCTTGCCTTCAAACTTATAATTCATTTGTATGGCGTGCGACTTGATGGTGATACCCTTCTCACGTTCCAGGTCCATATTGTCGAGCACTTGCGCCTGCATTTGGCGGCCGGTGAGTGTGCCGGTGAATTCTAAAAGGCGGTCGGCCAGGGTGCTTTTGCCGTGGTCTATGTGCGCGATGATGCAAAAATTGCGGATGTTCTCCATTCCCATCTGTTCTTTCCTGAGTTTAAGCGGCAAAGGTAGCCAAAAATGAAAGAAGATGGATACTTTGACGAAATTGGATTTCGGTATTTATACAGAGGCAGGCAACGGGAGTTGATCACGATTTTGAAAATTGGCGGGAGAACAGAGTGGAGCGGTAAATGAGGGAAATCATATTGCACCTATCAAAACAGCGTACTGAAATTACCTCACACTGGTATTGACCGAGAGCAGAGATTTGGATAGGTTTAGGTAAAAAAAAATCCCGCTTTTGAGGGCGGGACTGCTTTGGATGTTTTCACATGAACTCAATCTGCCTTCATTTCATTTTGGCAGACGGTATGAAAGCAAATCATCGCGATAGCTATCGGGACATAGGTTTGAATACCTTAGAAGGATTGCTGGTCATTTCCACAATGCGTTTTTTTATTTTGTCCCACTCGAATTTTTTTTTCATTAAGAAAACATCTTGGATGTCCTTCACCTGCGAGAATACATTGAGCGAGCGCAGAGCAAGCGTTTCATCCTGTTTGAATTTTTCTTTGAACCCAGAAAGCATTTTTTCAAGCGAAAGATGTTCAGATAGAAAAGCGATATCCACATAATCTTTCGCCCTGTTCTGAACGTTAGCGATCGCTTCAAGTTTCATTACCGCAATGTCCTCAATTCCCGCCATTCGTACACCGTCAATTACGACAGGTTCTCGCAAAAATCCGTTCTCATAACACACCAAATCAGTCTTGAGATTGCCGATAAAACCACGTATAGCAATATCACTATACACAGGCAAACGGAAACCATATTGCGAAGTCAGGTACTTTGAAAGCGCAGGTTTATCAAATTCTTCTGTCGCGAAAAGGTCGATATCAACGCTCATGCGATGACCGATTTGTAAAGCAAGTGCTGTCCCTCCCACCAAGATAAACCCCGATAGTTTTTCGTCACTCATCAGTTGTTTGAGTGTTGCTAATGTTTTTGTTGAAACTGCGTGGATATACATCAGATCCTAATTTCAGTTCCTCGATGTGGCCAAATGCCTGGTGCTTTCATCATATTTTTGTATGCTTTTAGTTCTGGGTAAGAAATTCCCAAGAGGTTACTTACAAACTCAATATCCCGTTGCGAAAAAGAGGGGATTTCTTTAATAGTATTCTTGACGGTTTCAGCACCGTACAGATTAAACAACGCATAAAAATCTTCGCTTCCCCCACGCTCGATCACTCGCTGTACAACCAGTGCGGTTTGTGCACCGAAGTCAAAGCGCGACAGGTCGTATTCCCAAAAAAGACCTGGATTGAATCTCGCCTGAATGTGATCTTTGTAATTATCAAAGTACATGGTCGTATTCGATTTTAATCAATCAAATGACAAAGAGCAATCTTGAAACCAAGACTGCCCTCTGTGGCATGATGTTCCGTAGAACTTCATGCCACAAATGTAACTATTCTGCAAACAGTCTTCAAAGAACACAATCTACTTTGCGTTCGCGGGCTCTGTATGCAATCTTCAAACATCTCAATCTGCATTCATTATTACGCTGACAAGGCTTAAATCACATCTTAGCGAAATTGTCAAAATAACGTGTACAATTTATGTGTGATCCGGCCAGGGATAGTAGTGGATAGCTCCGCCTTGCGAGAGCCCTCGTTTAATCGGGGCCCGGTGGCGTCTCGCCAGGCCGCCAAAGATGTTGGACAACTGTACAAGTTATTTTGAAAATTTCCCTTAACCAAGTTTTGCTATCTTACCTGCCCGAATAATTAAATCCCTTATGAAATCCATCTTACCATACTTCCTATTTTGTTTTTCCTCTTTGTGCTTTGCCCAGGTGCCAGCCATACTCACCCAGCGCGACCAGGCCCGCGTGATTGATGAGTTGCTGGACGACAGGTTGCGCACGGTGTTGCCCGGCCTTATGCGCAGAGAAGGTTTTGATATGTGGCTGGTGATGTCGCGCGAGTATAACGAAGACCCGGTGATAAAAACATTATTGCCCGCCACCTGGATGGCTGCCAGAAGAACGACCATGCTCGTTGCCTTCGACCGTGGTGCCGATAAGGAAATGGAATTTTTGGCCGTGGCCCGATACGATGTAGGCAAAGTTTTCAAGCGCGCATGGGACCCCGATGCCAACCCCGACCAATGGGCGCAACTCGGAAAAATTATTGCCGAGCGCAACCCGAAAAAAATCGGGGTGAACAAAGCTCCCTCCTATGGCCATGCCGATGGGCTTACCTCTACTGATTTCGACAACCTGATGAAAGTGCTTCCCAAAAATCTGCAGCCAAAAGTTGCTTCCGCAGAAAAGCTGGCGGTGAGCTGGCTCGAAACGCGCACCGAAAAAGAGATGGCACTCTATCAGCAGATATGTCGCATTGCCCATGATATTATTCAGGAAGGTTTCTCCGATAAAGTTATCCAGCCGGGCGTGACCACAACCGAAGATGTGGTGTGGTGGTATCGCGAGCGCATCAAAGCACTGAAACTCGATACGTGGTTTCATACTTCTGTTTCCATTCAGCGCAACGAGCCCGAAGCCATCATGGCCAAGCGCATTCAACCGTTGGTGATACAGCCCGGTGATTTTCTTCATGTGGACTTTGGCATCACCTACCTGCGATTGAACACCGACACACAACAACATGCATACGTTTTAAAAACTGGTGAAACGGAAATCCCGAAATTTTTGATTGATGCTTTTGCGAAAGGAAACCGCTTGCAAGATATTTTAACGAGCCACTTCAAAGAAGGCCGCACCGGCAACGAAATTTTGAAAGCCACCCGCGAGCAGGCAATAGCCGAGGGCATCACGCCTTCCATCTACACACACCCCATTGGTTTCCACGGCCATGCTGCGGGCACCACCATCGGTATGTGGGACATGCAAGGTGGTGTGCCCTTTACAGGTGAATACCCCATGCACCACAAGACCGCATACTCCATTGAGCTGAACTGCACCGTAAATATTCCGGAATGGAAAAAAGACATCCGCATACAATTGGAAGAAGATGGATACTTTGACGAAACTGGCTTCCGGTACATTGATGGGAGGCAGCGCGAGAT
>JAYVAI010000436.1:0-3045 GCA_043751075.1 Cyclobacteriaceae bacterium
CCTTCAGTATTACCTGCTCAAGGATTTTGAACTTTTTAGCCAGCAATACAGCAGCGTGCAACGGTTGGTGCGGGCACAGGGCGAGGAAAATTGCCAAAGCATCACCCAGTTTTTGAAAATACTAATGACCGCCAAAACTGAAGCGAAAATCAACAAGATAAAAAAAGTTACTTCCATGGTCAAAAAGTTCAGGGCTGAAAAGGTGAGTTATTTTGCCCCCACTTTTTTCATTAAAATGGATGACAAATTTATTGCCGACTTAAGTGAAATTAATGTTCCCCCAGTAAGGTGACCAACCCTTCTGAATTCTGACTTCTAATATAAATTCTTATCTACACATTGATTTCATGGATGGACTCAAGCGACAGGGGTTTGTTTAAGTACATTTTAATGATAGGATATTTTTTTGAAAGGTTATAATCCTGTGGGTTTATGGAAGAGGTAAGCATAATTACATGGCACTTTTTCTTGATCAGTTGACTCAGCTTTTCAAATTCATCCAGAAATTGAAAGCCGTCCATCAGGGGCATGTCGATATCCAAGAAAATAAGGTCTGGCAAAATTTTCTCCGCCATGCCGGTTTTTTCAATGTTGCGCAAAAATTCAAGGCCGCTCTTTGCCCCGGTATTGGTGTATATCTTTTCTGATATGGCCGCAGCTTCTATCATTTTTTGATTGATCAGGTTGTCGATCTCATTATCATCAATGAGCATAATTGTGGGATACTTTTTTTTCTCCATGTTGGTAGGGGTTTGAATTTGGGTATTGGGTATTGGGTTTGAATTTGGGTTTGCTTTTGTGTTTGCTTTTGTGTTTGAATTTGAATTTAATATCTCCGTAAAAATTACAATTCAAATTTTATTCCCTGCGCCAAGGGAAGATTGTCACCAAAATTAATAGTATTGGTTTGCCTTCGCATATATATTTTCCACGAGTCCGAGCCGGACTCCCTTCCACCACCGGTTTCTTTTTCGCCACCAAACGCACCGCCTATCTCCGCGCCCGAAGTCCCGATGTTCACGTTGGCAATGCCACAATCAGATCCGGCCTGCGAGAGAAACTGCTCAAGCTCTTGCAAACGGGTGGTCATTATGGCCGATGATAAACCTTGCTTCACTCCGTTTTGCAATGCGATGGCTTCGGCCAGCGTTTTAAATTTGATCAAATAAAGAATGGGAGCAAAAGTTTCTTGCTGCACAATGTCAAATTGATTTTCCACTTCGGCAATAGCGGGCTTTACATAACAACCCGATTCATACCCCTTTCCTTTGAGCACCCCCCCTCTTACCACAAAGATGCCGCCCGAAGATTTTATTTTTTGCAACGCATTGCGATATGCTTTTACCGCCAAGGCATCGATCAACGGGCCCACGTGATTGGTTTGATCGAGCGGATTGCCGATACGCAACTGACTGTATGCTTTCCTTAGTTTCTCCTTTAGCAATTCATAAACACTTTCATGCACAATCACTCTTCGTGTGGTGGTGCAGCGCTGGCCGGCCGTGCCCACAGCGCCAAACACTGCAGCCCGGATAGTAATGTCCAAGTTGGCGTGCTCCGTTACGATGATTGCGTTGTTGCCTCCCAATTCCAGCAATGCCCGGCCCAGCCGCTCGCTTACTGTGCGGCCCACGGCTTTGCCCATGCGCACAGAGCCCGTGGCGGAAACCAATGGAATATTTTCATTGGCAGCCAAAAGTTGCCCTATTTTAAAATCTCCGTTTACAATACATGAAACTCCCTCTGGCACACCGTTCTTTCTAAAAACTTTGCCAATTATGTTCTGACAAGCAATACTGCACAGTGGAGTTTTCTCGGACGGCTTCCAGATGCACGTGTCACCACACACCCAGGCGATCATCGCGTTCCATGCCCACACCGCCACAGGAAAATTAAATGCCGATATGATGCCCACCACACCGAGGGGATGATATTGTTCGTACATGCGGTGGCTTGGCCGCTCCGAGTGCATGGTGAGCCCATGCAGTTGTCGCGAAAGGCCTACCGCAAAATCGCAGATGTCAATCATCTCTTGCACTTCGCCCAATCCTTCCTGATAGGATTTTCCCATCTCGTAAGAAACCAATTTGCCCAACGGCTCTTTGTATTTGCGCAATGCCTCACCTACTTGGCGCACAACCTCACCCCGTTTTGGGGCAGGCACTAAACGCCATTCCAAAAAAGCTTGGTGAGCCTGGGCCACAACTTTGTTGAACGCAGCTTCATCCGTGGCTTTTACTTTTCCAATCAACTTTCCATCGGACGGTGAAAAGGAAGACAAGTACTGTTCTTTGGAGTTGATCCATTTTTGACCGGTGGAGGTTCCTTGATTTGATTTTTTTATGCCTACTGTTTTCAGGGCTTCTGTAAGGCCGAAATTTTTCATGGACGAGAGATTTTTGTTGGGTGCTAAAGCTACTAATTTACCATTCCATCCCAATCGTTCCCTTTTCCCCGTTTGAAAATAATCCTTCCACCAGCACACCTCCTTTTTTCATTTCCATAACCTGGTTTAGGTCGCTTACGTGGTCGATGGCCACTTTATCGATGTGGGTGATGATGAAGCCCTCGCTGAGCCCTGCTTTTTTCCATGTTCCTGCCGCTAATTTTTTTACAATCACTCCGCCATCCAAATTGAGTTTTGTAAGCTTGGAATAAGAAAGGTCTTCGAAGGTGGCACCTTCCATCTCATAAATGATTTCTTTCTTTTTAAGGTCTTGCGATCCTTCCTGATTTTTCAATACTGCATTTGTTTGGTGCTGTTCTCCATTTCTCCGGTAAGAAACTTTTACGGTTTGGCCGGGCCGGTTGCGGGCCACCCATTCCTGCAATTCGGAAACGCTGTTTACCAAGTGATCGTTGATACCCGTTATCACATCTCCTTCTTCTATGCCCGCGCTGCTTGCCGAGCTGCCCTCGTTCACCATATTCACAAACACGCCTTGCACCACATCGAGTTCTTTATCTTCGGCAAGCGCGGCAGTAACATCGGCAATGCGCACACCCAATAGGCCACGCTGCACCTGGCCATATTCCAATAAATCG
>JAYVAI010000437.1:0-3037 GCA_043751075.1 Cyclobacteriaceae bacterium
CTACTCGTTGAAAAACAAACCCAATCCAACATTGGAAAAAAAAGCCGATGAGTGGATCGCCAAAATCGCATCGGCTCAACAGGCGGACGGATATATCAATACCTACTATACGCTCACCGGACTTGACAAACGATGGACCGATATGAGCATGCACGAAGATTATAATGGCGGGCATTTGATTGAAGCCGCTGTGGCCTACTATCAGGCAACCGGGAAGAGAAAACTGTTGGATGTCTCCATCCGGTTTGCCGATCACTTCCTCTCGCTGTTTGGACCTGCCAAAAAACATTGGGTAACAGGCCACCAGGAGTTGGAGCTTGCCTTCGTGAAACTTTACAAAGCAACAAAGGACAAAAAATACCTTGACCACGCCAAGTGGTTGCTGGACGAACGCGGACATAAATATGCGCAAGGCTACACCTGGACGGAATGGAAAGACACTGCCTATGCACAAGATGTGAAACCGGTAAAAGATCAAACTGAAATAACCGGCCATGCCGTGCGCGCCATGTATATGTACACAGGTGCGGCCGATGTGGCTGCGCTTACAGGCGATGAAGGCTACATGAACGCGATGAAAACAGTGTGGGAAGATGTGGTGCACCGCAACATGTACATAACAGGAGGCATTGGTTCATCCGGAAACAACGAAGGGTTTTCGGTGGACTATGATTTGCCAAACGAGCAAGCCTATTGCGAAACATGCGCCTCGGTAGGGATGGTGTTCTGGAACCAACGCATGAACTTGCTCACGGGCGAAAGCAAATATTTTGATGTGCTTGAGCGCAGTTTATACAATGGCGCATTAGATGGATTGTCACTGAGCGGTGACCGGTTTTTTTATGGAAACCCACTTGCCTCCAACGGAAGTCATTTCAGGAAAGAATGGTTTGGCACCGCGTGCTGCCCCTCCAACATTGCACGATTGGTTTCATCCCTGGGAGATTACATCTACAATAAATCAAGCGATGCTGTTTGGATAAACCTATATGTGAGCAGTAAGGCAAATGTTACCCTAAACAAAATTGTTGTTGCCATAGAGCAGAAAAGCAACTACCCGTGGGAAGGTGATGTTACCATTTCAATAAACCCGGAAAAGAAAAGCAACTTCCGCGCGATGCTCCGCTTGCCGGGCTGGGCCTCAGGCGAAACGGTGCCTGGTGGTTTATATCATTTTGAAAAACCTTCTGCGTCACCCATTCTTATAAAAGTAAACGGAAAAGATTTTGCCTACACAATCAACAAAGGTTATGCAGTACTATCACATGAATGGAAAAAAGGTGATGTGATAAGTCTATCTATGCCAATGGAAATAAAAGAAGTGACATCGAAAGAGACCATTAAAGGCAATGAGGGCAGAGTGGCCTTGCAACGTGGGCCGTTGGTATATTGTGTGGAGGGTGCCGACAATGATGGCCAGGCGTGGAACATTGTAGTTCCGGAAAACACACAATACACCAGTAGCTTTGATGCTGCGATGCTCAATGGTGTAGTTAAAATACAAGCCAATGTGCCCGTGGTTACGGTTGCAGCCGATGGGATGAGCATAAACACACAAACCAAAACCATTACCGCCATTCCGTATTACAGTTGGTGCAACCGCGGCAGCAACGCCATGCAGGTGTGGCTCCCCCGAAAAATAAAAGACATCAAATTGAATTATTAGCTGGAATGGGAACGCAGATGACGCTGATTAGGGCAGATAATCACAGATTCGATCAGAGGAATCATAAAAATCAGCGTCATCTGCGTTCCATTTAAAAGCGGGCGACCCCACTCACAATAAAAGCCTGGCCGTTTCATCGGCATCGATCACGATGTCATCTTCGCCCACATCGTCAAACGGATTTTCAAGATGGTCTTGAATATTATCTAAGCTCACCAAGATGAAGCTGTACAAGATGGGCATTACATATTCCAGATGAGCCGAGTAGTCGTGGAATGTGCTGGCGAAGTAAGGGCCATAGATGATTGGGAACACATAAATAAATACTTTGCTGTATGTGCGCAACGTTACCGGAGTGCGGTAATTGTGGATGATCTTCATGTTGTCGAACGCAATGATGACTTTGCTCACATATTGGCTCGCCCGTGAAATCTCACCGCTCTGCACGCCATGCTTGCGCAGCTCCATGGTAAGTTCAGAAAGTTTGGAAAAGTGCTGGTACATTTTTGATTCATTGGCATGCCACTCGGGGCTGTGGTTGCTTTTGAACATGTCGCGCATCAGCCTCATCATATCGTGTATGATCTGTTTGGCCTGTGCTGGCAGGTTGTTGTTTTTATCCGAAGTCCAATCGCGGGTTGCATAAAAGATGGCAACGGCATGCCCTTTAAAATCAGCGAGGCGTTGCAACGCTGTCTCCCTGCGGGTGTAGGCCGAACCAATGGAAAACACAACGGGAAAAACGATGGCAACCCCCACGAGCATATCGGGAAATTTGGCGGTAAGCCCAAAACGATAACACAGGTAGGTAGAAATCACGGAAAGGGCCGTGATGATAAATGTTTTGTAATTGATGATCAGGGAAAAACTTCTTATAACTCTTTTCATCTGCTAATAATTATTTTTTTAATGGCCATTTCATAAATATGATTATTGACTTCTAAAATTTCCAAAAAGGAATGAGATTACCAAATTGTGAACAGTTTATTGAGGTAATTTATTATGACATTTGTCATGTACTACTCCTCCCGTATGCCAACATCGTTTTTAAAAACCCAAACCCATAGCCCGTCATTTGAACAAATAAAGAAGGGACGCTGAGCACGGCCACAGGCAAAGATTGCGTGATGATCAAACAGTCTATCGCAACCAATAAAGCGTAGAGGCTATACAACAGCACAACAAACGTGGCGAGCTTGGGGGCAAACAAAAGAAAAAACGGAATGGTAAGTAATCCCAACAGAAAAAAAGCCGGTAGCCAATGCACAATTTTTATTTCTCCCGGATGGTTGCGCCCTACCAATATCCTGCCCTTTCCAAAATTGGAGACCTGTTTAAAAAATTGAGGCAACGATGTTCTCCTCTTATGAT
>JAYVAI010000438.1:0-3022 GCA_043751075.1 Cyclobacteriaceae bacterium
TGTATTGATTCCAAATTCGATAAAAAATAATTTGAAAGATGTGTGCATAGACAAGGGGCTTAAGCCTGCCTGTCCGGTAGGCAGGCCCGTGGCAATTGACAGCAAACTACAAGGGACTTTAGTCCCAAACACAAAACTGCCAGCTCACCTAGAAATTTCTGATGAGCGATCTTTCATTGTCACGGTCAGCGATAAATGACCGCGTCTTTTTGAAATGCACCATTTCCAAATTCCAACAACGCCTAAATCATCTTACCTTTACCGTTCAATTTAATTCCAAGAAATGAAAGATGTTCGTGTCCGATTTGCCCCCAGCCCCACCGGTGCCCTTCATATAGGCGGCATACGAACTGCCCTGTACAATTTTTTATTGGCACGCCAGCAACAGGGCACTATGATCCTGCGCATTGAAGACACCGATCAGAGCCGGTTTGTGCCGGGCGCAGAAGAATACATTATTGAATCGCTTGCATGGGCAGGCATACAAATCGATGAAGGCCAGGGCGTAGGTGGGCCTTATGCCCCCTACCGCCAATCGGAACGAAAAGAAATCTATAAAAAATATTCACAGCAATTGTTGGATAGTGGTTTTGCATATTGGGCATTTGACACCGAGCAAGAGTTGGAAGCCATGCGCGAAAAACTTAAATCGACCGGGGCCGACAACCAACAGTATGGAATTACCACGCGCATGCTTATGCGAAATTCATTGACGTTGAATAAAGAAGAGGTGAAAGCATTGATCAATACCGGTGCTCCGTATGTTGTGCGCTTCAAAGTGCCAGAGAACGAGCAAATAAAAGTAAACGATTTGATCCGTGGAGAAGTAGTGGTGGACTCCCAACAAATCGATGACAAGGTGTTGATGAAGTCCGATGGCATGCCCACCTACCACCTTGCCAATGTGGTTGATGATTACCTGATGAAAATATCGCACGTGATACGAGGCGAAGAATGGTTGCCTTCAGCGCCACTGCATGTGTTGTTGTACAAATCTTTTGGCTGGCAAAGCGCGATGCCAGCGTTTGCTCATTTGCCTTTGCTGATAAAGCCCGATGGAAATGGAAAGCTAAGTAAACGCGATGCCGATAAAATGGGCTTCCCTATTTTCCCTCTCAACTGGACAGACCCAAAGACCGGAGAACTTTCAAAAGGGTTTAAAGAATCGGGTTACTTGCCGGAAGCCCTTTTAAATTTTCTGGCCTTTCTGGGATGGAACCCTGGCAGCACACAAGAAATTTTTTCCATCGAAGAATTGATTGCTTCCTTTTCGATCGGGCGGATTGGAAAAAGTGGTACTAAGTTCGACATCCATAAAGCCCAATGGTATAACCAGCAATATCTGAAAGCAAAAACAGACGAAGAACTCTCTGTCTATTTATTGAATTCGTTAGAGCATGAACAAATTGCATGCACGAAAGCAAAGGCCATGAAAATCTGCGCCATCATGAAAGAGCGGGTCACCTTCCCCCAGGATTTTTGGGAGCAAGGAAAATTTTTCTTTCACGCACCCAACACATTTGACGAAAGTGTTGCTGCAAAAAAATGGAACAAGGATGCAGTAAGCGTGTTGAACACCTACCAGGAAGAAATAGAAAAAACAGATGAACTAACTGCTGAACTGTCAAAATCAATCCTTGAAAAAGTAACAACAAGCCTCGGCATTGGCGCAGGAAAAATATTGCAGGCTTTGCGGCTTTCAATAACCGGTGGTGCCTCCGGCCCCGACTTGATGATGACAATGGAAATAATTGGTAAAGAAGAAACATGCAAGAGAATAAAGTATGCCCTGACTACACTTAAAGTAATTTCACAATGAATAAACGATCCGAAAAGCCCAAGAAGCAAGGCAAACCGCGCGTGCACAAAGCACTC
This sequence comes from Cyclobacteriaceae bacterium, assembly GCA_043751075.1. GTDB lineage: Bacteria > Bacteroidota > Bacteroidia > Cytophagales > Cyclobacteriaceae > ELB16-189. The sequence continues at coordinate 1,876 of JAYVAI010000438.1, forward strand.
AGTGGATTTGAAGTTTCAATTGATCAGTTTGGTGAATTGAAATCAAATCTGCCCATCGAAAAACTAAACGAATTCTTAAACGAAAACGTGGACGACAAGAAATTGGCCGAACGCGAAGATTACGAACAAATAAAAAAACCCAAAAAGAAAAAGAAGTAGGGTTAAAAATTGACAATTGACAATGGGCAGTTGACAATTAATTCTACTTTGCTATCTTCAATATTAGCTATTGAAAAAGTATTCAGCCCTGAAAGGGCGGCATATACCAAAGACAGGGTGAGGCCCTGTCTTTTTAAGGAATGAATGAGGAGAAAGCCCTGAAAAATCTGGACTGGTGCATGCAATCAAGCTAATCGCTACGGCTATTTATATTTTTCTTTTAGTCGGCTATGTTTAATGTGGAATGGGACTTTACACTCATACTAAAACCACTTAGCTAATCTTTCGTTTAAACCATATCAAACACAAAAAATATTTCTATGCCTGCATCACACGCAATTGATTATCAGATAAAAGGAGAAAGCATCCAGATAGTAGAAGTTGAATTAGACCCGGGAGAGACAGTGATAGCCGAAGCTGGTGCGATGCTGTTTATGGAAGAGGGCATTCAGTTTGAAACCAAGATGGGCGATGGTTCAAATCCTAGTCAAGGGTTATTTGATAAACTTTTGTCGGCAGGCAGCCGGTTGCTTACAGGCGAGTCGTTGTTTATGACGCACTTTTCAAACCGCGGCCACAAAAAAGCCAAGGTTGCATTTTCGGCACCGTATCCCGGTACCATCATTCCTGTAGATCTTGCCACAAGCCGCAACAATGAATTGATTGTGCAAAAAGATGGATTTCTTTGTGCCGCATTCGGCACAAAGCTTTCCATCGTGTTCAATAGAAAAATCGGTGCCGGCCTTGTAGGTGGCGAAGGATTTATTTTACAAAAACTTCAGGGCGATGGAAAAGCATTTGTGCATGCCGGGGGCACGGTAATAGAACGCACGTTGAACAATGAAACTCTTCGGGTGGACACCGGGTGCGTGGTCGCCTTTGAATCGCAAGTTGATTTTGATGTTGAGACAACAGGAAGTTTACGCTCTATGGTGTTTGGTGGTGAGGGGATTTTTCTGGCAACACTTCGTGGCAGCGGAAAAGTGTG
>JAYVAI010000439.1:0-3011 GCA_043751075.1 Cyclobacteriaceae bacterium
TCCAATGATTGGATATGGCTTTCTGCCAGGTCGCGGAGTATTTTGTTTTCTTCATAAAGTTTGGCAGGCACTGGCAGCATGGCCACGCCAAGTTTCCAAACTTCCTTTATAGTGCGATGGAACAAATCAATTTGTGCAGAAGCATTAAGAATGGCAGATGGACCGCAGGCGGTGCCGGCTCGGTACGACACGGTAACTTCCCACGGCACCGGCACAATCACCACCTTTGCAGTTGCTGGTGTAAACGGAAGACCAAAAAGATTACCCTTTATTCCTGGCCCATTCGGATCAAACGATTTTTCATCAAGGCTATCCATTTGGCTTGTACAGTGGATGATAGTCGAAGGAAAATTTTCCACAACCTTCAGATAAATCGGCCCATGCAACAGTAAAATTTATCACAGACATTTCGCTGGTTAGCATCGCTGATTTTTTACGGTCGGAAAGATAATCATGTAAATCAACAATGGAAGGATAGTGGCCCACCATCAAAATATCCTCAACAGAATCTGGAGTTTGCTGAACAAGTGCCAACATATCTGCCAACGCGCCAGGATAAATTTTTTCAGAGCAAAGGATTTTTTCATCCGGATAGTTTATCGCTTTGGCTATTAACAGGGAAGTTGCTTTGGCGCGCACGGCATGGCTTGAAATGATCAGGTCAATAGTAGCACCGGACGCGTTGATAAATTTTCCGAGCGCGCCTGCCTCCGCCACACCCTCCGGTTTCAATTCGCGCTCTATATCACGTTTGTAAAACTCGCCACTGCGGGTGGGCGCGTGCCTGATAATGTATAAGTTGTGGTTCATGGCAGATGAAATTCAAAAATAAAACAAAAATTGTTTTGGGAACAGGCTACCATCGTTTGATGAACACATTTGATCTGCAAAATCATGGTTATCAAGTTGATCGAATGAATTTTATTTTTTTAAAAGAGAGATTTGAAATTCAAAACAAGCCCTCATCCGGGCAGGTGCGGTGGTGTATTTAAAAAATTACTGATATTTGAAGCCGTTGAAAGAAAAATACACATGTCGAAAAACTTAGTGATTGTTGAGTCTCCCGCCAAAGCGAGGACAATAGAAGGTTATCTGGGAAAGGATTACACCGTGGCATCGAGCATGGGGCACGTGCGCGATTTGGCGAAAGGAAACAACGCCATTGACATAGAAAATAACTTTGAGCCTACCTATGAAGTTTCCCCTGATAAAAGGGAAGTGATAGCGAGGTTGAGAAAACTTTCGAAGGAAGCCGAGATGGTTTACTTGGCAAGTGACGAAGACCGCGAAGGGGAAGCCATATCGTGGCATCTAAAAGAAGTTCTTGACTTAAAAGACAGTAAAACACGCAGGATCGTTTTCACCGAGATCACCAAAAACGCTATACTCAATGCTATCAAAAACCCGCGCGGCATAGATATAGATTTGGTGAACGCGCAACAGGCCAGGCGTTTGCTCGATCGGTTGGTGGGCTTTCAATTGTCTCCCATCTTGTGGAAAAAAATTAAGACCGGCTTGTCCGCAGGCCGCGTACAGTCGGTGGCGGTGAGGCTGGTGGTGGAGCGCGAGCGCGAAATAGAAAAATTTGAAACCAAGTCTTCCTTCAAAGTTTCTGCCATTTTTGATTTGGGAAAAGGGAAGCAGTTAGTGGCCGACCTTCCGGAAAAATTCAGCGATGAAAAAGATGCGCTAAAATTTTTGGAGTCTTGCAAAGCAGCCAAGTTTTCTATTGGCGATCTGGTAAAGAAGCCAGCCAAGAAATCCCCATCACCACCCTTCACAACTTCCACGCTGCAACAAGAGGCAGGAAGAAAATTAAGTTTCTCCGTTTCGCAAACCATGATGGTGGCGCAGAAACTTTATGAAGCGGGAAAGATATCATACATGCGAACCGACTCATTGAATTTATCGAACGAGGCTGTGCAAGGTGCTGTGAAGCAAATCACATCGGCTTACGGAAAGGAGTTTGTGCACACACGTACATTCAAAGCAAAAACAGCAGGCGCACAAGAGGCTCACGAAGCCATCCGGCCCACCGATTTTTCGGTTCAGAATCCGGGCATGGACCGCAATGCCCAGCGCTTGTATGAATTGATTTGGAAGCGCGCCATCGCCTCGCAAATGGCCGATGCCGAGTTGGAGCGCACTACGGCAACGATAACTATTTCAACCAACCCAAAAACGCTAACCGCCTCTGGCGAGGTGATAAAATTTGAAGGCTTCTTAAAAGTATATCTCGAATCGAAAGATGATGATGACGATGAAGAGGGTGAGGGCAGCAAAGTTTTACCGCCACTTTCTATAGGGCAGGCACTTGCCTTGGATCAGTTGTCGGCAACGGAAACATTTTCGCGCCATGCGGCCCGATACACCGAAGCGAGCCTTGTTAAAAAATTGGAGGAGTTGGGCATCGGGCGGCCATCAACCTACGCGCCAACTATATCCACCGTGCAAAAGCGTGGTTATGTAGTGAAGGAAACCCGTGACGGTGTAGAAAGGAAATATAGAGTGCACGTGCTGAAGGCAGGAAACATTGCCTCGAAAACTGAAACAGAAATAACCGGAGCCGAAAGCAACAAATTATTTCCTACCAACATTGCTATGGTGGTAAATGATTTTTTGGTGGAGCACTTTCCGGATATCACCAATTACTCCTTCACAGCCGAAATAGAAAAAGAGTTTGACGAGATAGCAGAAGGAAAGCTGCAATGGCAAAAGATGCTCGATCAGTTTTATAAGCCATTTAGCAAAACAGTTTCTAAAACCGAATTGGTGGAACGCTCTTCGGTGCAAAACAAAAACAAGGAACTGGGTGTTGACCCTAAGTCGGGCAAGAATGTATATGTAAAGCTGGGCAAGTTTGGCGCTTACATTCAGGTAGGCGAAAACCCGGACGACAACGGTGGCGTGAAACCTAAGTTTGCCAGCCTTCGTCAAGGGCAGTTTATAGAAAACATTACCCTGGAAGATGCGCTTGAGTTGTTGAAGATGCCGAGGGATATGGGCCCGTT
>JAYVAI010000440.1:0-3007 GCA_043751075.1 Cyclobacteriaceae bacterium
GGGCACATTTATTTTTTGGGATTACGGATATCATAAAAAATTTAGCGAACAACCTTTTGTGTTTGCTGCCGTGTTGGTCACGCGCATTATCTCAAAGCCAGACCCCGAAACAATTTGCGTTGACCTGGGCCACAAAGCCGTTGCCTCCGAAAATCCACTTGACAACCGCATATACTTTTTAAATGCCCCCGAACTTAAACCCGTGGGCCATAGCGAAGAGCACCTTATCTTAAAGGCCGAAAAAAATAATCATTACAAAGTGGGCGATGTGCTGTATGGAGTACCGTTTCATATTTGTCCCACGGTGGCATTGCACGAAACAGTTTCGGTGGTGGAAGGAAATAGGATCACAGGTAGTTGGACTATTGTGGCGAGGAAACGCAAATTGACAATTTGAATAAATATCAGCACTGAACCTTAACCATTGCCTATATTGACAATCAAAGATATAGCAATGTCCATATAATGGAATTTTAAAATTTTATCACTCCAACTTCAAAGACAAAAAAAATATAAACCATGCAATTCTTACACACCATACTTATTGTGATCACTTCGCTGTTTGGGTTGCTTTTGATTGCGGCCTTGTTCATAAAAAGGGAATATACGATTCTGCGTTACATCACCATCAACAAGCCAAAGCAGCACGTATTCAATTACCTAAAATTTCTTAAAAACCAGGATCACTTCAGTAAGTGGGTGATGCAAGACCCATCTATGAAAAAGATTTTCAAAGGCACAGACGGAACCGTTGGCTTTGTGTCTGCGTGGGAAAGTGAAAATAAAAAGGCGGGAAAAGGGGAGCAAGAAATTATGAGTATTGAAGAAGGCGAAACCATAGAGGTAGAAGTGCGGTTTGAAAAGCCCTTTGCGGGAATAGCTAAAACACCTTTTAGGACAGAATCAATTTCTGAAAACCAAACAAAAGTAATCTGGGCATGTATGGAAAAAGTAAATACCCGATGAATTTGATGAACCCGTTCATGGGCAACTTGTTGGGCAAAGATTTGGAGATAAGCCTCGCCACCTTAAAATCTATTCTCGAAAAATAAACCCCAATGCCCAATATAACATGAATTTGATTGTTGACGCACATCTGGATTTAAGCATGAACGCCATGGAATGGAACCGCGATCTGCGCAGGCCCATTTCCGAAATCCGCCAGCGCGAAAATGAAATGACGGACAAGCCCGATCGCGGCAAAGGTGTCGTGAATTTTGAAGAACTGCGAAAGGGAAATATTGGGTTGGTAGTGGCAACACAGATTGCACGCTATGTTGCACCCGACAATCCATTGCCAGGATGTAATTCGCCCGAACAAGCTTGGGCACAAACCCAGGCGCAGCGTGCATGGTATGCCGAAATGGAATTGGCCAGAGAGTTGACCCCGATCACCAACCTCGATGAATTAGAAAAACATATTGATACCTGGAGCACAAGCACCGCCTTCAACAAACCGATCGGATATATCCTGAGCCTTGAAGGAGCGGATTCTATTGTAACCATCGCACACTTGGAAAGAGCACATCAATATGGTTTGCGCGCATTGGGGCCGGCACATTATGGACCGGGCCGCTATGCGCAGGGAACGAATGCATCGGGTGGGCTGGGCCCTGGTGGAAAAGATTTATTGAAAGAGATGGAGCGGCTCGGTATAATTTTGGATGCCACCCATCTTTGCGATGAAAGCTTTTGGGAGGCTCTTGATAACTTTAACGGAGCGGTGTGGGCGAGCCATCACAACTGCCGCGCGGTGGTGGATCACAACAGGCAATTGAGTGACGACATGATACGCGCATTGATAGAACGGGGCGCGGTGATTGGCGGAGTGTTGGATGCCTGGATGCTGGTGCCCAACTGGACAAGGGGAAAATCCACTCCCCTGGGAATGAATTGCAATCTGGAAAAAGTGATCGATCACATGGATCATATTTGTCAAGTGGCAGGAAATGCAAACCACATTGGCATAGGATCAGACCTTGACGGGGCTTTCGGAAAAGAACAAAGTCCTTACGATATCGAAACGATTGCCGACCTACAAAAAATCCCCACCCTCCTATCGCAACGCGGATACACACAACAGGAAATTGTAAATGTAACCAGCGAAAATTGGTTACGGTTTTTAAGAAAAGCGTGGGGGTAAGAGGTTGATCAGTTTTACCTTGTGCTGTGTCAATCATAAATTGACAGTTGACAAATGTACAATTGACAAAATGTATTGCAGAGACTGGACATTGGGGTGCATTTCAAAAAGGCACGGTAATGCGTCCAGTTTTAACCGGCATTAAGAAATAGAATTTGCGCGTGTACCGCATCTATTCTTTGGGCTAAAGCCCACTTCCTGCACGTTGTCAATTGCCACGGGCTTAAGCCCGTGGTAATTGAAAGTAAACCTTCAAGGGACTTTAGTCCCAAACACAAAACTGCCAGTTCACCTAGAAATTTCTGCGGTTTTTTTTTACTGTCTAAAGTCAGCGATAAATGACCGCGTCTCTTTGAAATGCACCCGGACATTGTCAATTGAAGTATTGTCAACTGCCTATTACTATTTATTCGGGTTCTCCGCATTTATTTTAATTGGCTTTTCATAGCAAAAATTTCATCAAGAGATAGTTGCTTGTTTTGTTTTTTTTATAAGGTTGGATTTTGAAATTCTAAAATAGGTAATTTTTGTGGTAAAGAATGCACACCAGTTATGCAATTCATACTTCGGGCTAAAGCCCGTGGCAATTGATAATAAAGTTTCAAGGGGCTGACTAAAAAGTCGCTTCTGTCATCGCTGCCTTGAGCCGGGTCTTGTTTTTACGCAGACTAACGAGATTCCGGGTCAAAGCCCGGTATGACACTTCGATCCAATTGCGACTTTTTAGTTAGTCCCAAACACAAACTTTAGTACAAACCAAAATAAACGCATACAGGTTCAACCAAATTAATTTGGTATGCGTATCTTTAACGTGTTATTGATTTTAATGTTATCCGATAATTGATATGAAGAAGAAGTTGATTG
>JAYVAI010000441.1:0-3004 GCA_043751075.1 Cyclobacteriaceae bacterium
CTCCGGTTAAGTCCATCCAACGAAAAGGCCCAACGAGTGTCATCCAATAGCCTGGCACATTGCGGCAGGCGCGGTCAACATCTTCCACGGAGGCATATCCATTTTCAACCAAATAAAATGCTTCACGATACAGGGCATACATCAACCGGTTGGCAATAAAACCACGGATGTCTTTTCTCAGCAACGTGGGCTCCTTGCCCCAGCCTTGCGACAACGCTTGCAGATATTCCCCTTTGGTCACATCACTTGATTCCCCACAAATGATTTCCAGGAACCGCGTGGTGTGCGAGGGCTCCATCCAATGCAATCCAAAAAACCGGTCGGGGTGCTGAGTTTGCTTTTGCAGCAAGCTAATGGGAATAGCGGACGTGTTGCTGGTGAGCAAGGCATCCTGTTTTATCACCGCCTCTATTTTTTCATACACCGATTTCTTGATTTCCAAATCCTCCAATGTGCATTCAACTACCAGCGAACAGTTGCCGAGTTTTCCATAATCTGTGGATATGGTTAGCCTGTTAAAAAATTCCTTCGGATGATCATGAACCAATCCTTCCTCTTTTGCTCTTGCCAAATGATCTCGTATGCGCCCCTCCGCAAATTGAAGATCGCTTTCAATAGGGGCAATGGCCACTACCGTGTGGCCTGCCATCAGCATGCAGGTGGTAATGCTGCAGCCCATCAGACCTAATCCTACAACGCCAACAGAAATTTCATTCGCTTTCATTTTTCAAAAGTTAAAACTGTACGATACAAAATCAATAGGTGGCTCTGCCTCCGGAAAGATCGAAGGTAAAACCCGTGGTGAAACTATTGAGTGGAGACACAATATACAAAACCAAGTTGGTGGCCTCCTCCAAGGTTCCGCAGCGCTTCATCGGAATCTTGGCCGTCATATATTCCACCTGCTCTGCGGGCATGGCCGCAACCATATCGGTTTTGATGACGGCCGGAGCAAGCGCGTTAATGGTGATGCCTGTCTCTGCATATTCCTTCCCTTGCACTTTGGCCATACCAATTACGGCCGCCTTCGATGCCGAGTAGGCCAGCATCCCAGCGTTACCTTCCTTGCCGGCAATCGAGGCAATGTGCAATATCCGTCCATACTTATTCTTCAACATCCACGGCAACGTGTATTTGGATGTATAATAAGATCCCATAAAATTTACATCAAACACATGCCTCACATTGTCGGTAGCCGTTTCGTGGCTCTTGATATTGGTAACTCCTGTAATGCCAGCACTATTGATCAGCACATCGATCCTACCATAATCATTTCCTATTTTTTCTATGACCTGCCTTACTTCATTTTCCTTGGTAACATCTATTTCATAGAGGGCACCCGGAAGTTTATTTTCCAACTCAGCCAATGGCTTGATGTTTTTGTCTATCAAGGCCAGGTTTGCACCCTTAGCGGAAAGCGATTTGGCTATGGCCAAACCTAATCCCGAAGCAGCCCCCGTGATAATGGCCGTTTGATTTTTAAATGATTGTTGGGTTTCTAAATCCATAGGGGCATTTTTAAAAGTGAAATCAAATATAGATAAACCAAAATTCCGCATTCGTTTCCAAAAGATTGTCATGGCCTGACCTTCAAGGTTTTTAAAACCTTGAAGGTCTTTTGAAATACGTCCAGTGCGGAGGGGCCAAGGGGTGAGGTTTTGATAAGAACTTTATAAAATTGTAAAATTGACAGGAACAAGACCTGACAAATAGCAGTTTACGATTATATTGCCGTTTATAAATCAACTTATTTACACCATGAAGATTCGCTTGTTCAATGTACTGTTTCTACTGCTCGTTGTGATCCCGTCATTTTCGCAACTGCTCAGCACCCGTGCTGTGCCCGAAGATTGGTTTTTGAAAGACCCCGAGCAAGATAGCCTGCAAGGTGTGAGTGCCGAACGCGCTTATCAAACCCTGCTGAAAGACCGTCCTTCACGTTCGGTGATTGTAGCCGTGATTGATTCAGGCATTGATATAGATCACGAAGATTTGAAAAATGTGATCTGGACCAACGAAAAAGAAATCCCAAACAATGGAATAGATGATGATAAGAATGGCTACACCGATGATGTGCACGGATGGAATTTTATTGGAGGCAAGGATGGAAACGTAGATGCCGACACCTACGAACTCACTCGCGAATACATAAGGTTGAAAAACAAATTTGAAAATGTGGAGGGAGACAAGATACCCAAAAAGCAGAAAGCCGAGTTTGAAAGTTATCAATCCATCAAGGACAAATTTGAAAAACTAAAGGATAAAAACGAAAAGCAGTATAAGTTATACGCAGGCATGTACAAAAGCATCAACTTCAGTATCGACACGTTGAAATCGTTGCTGGGCGTTGAGAAAATTACCCAGGAGGATGTGAAGAAATTGGAGACCAGCGACCCGGGGCTGTTGTTCGCCAAAGGTTTTTTGTTGAGCATGTACCGCAACATGGGTGACGAAGCAGATCTGGACAGCTACTTGGCCGAATTGAAAGAGGCAGTGGATTATTACGGGGTGATTGTGAAGTATGGATACAACGAAGAATTTGATTCGCGCCTTATTGTAGGTGACAACATCGGCAACGTGAGCGAAAAAAATTATGGCAACAACGATGTAAAAGGCCCAGACCCCAAGCACGGCACGCACGTGGCGGGCATCATCGCTGCCGATCGCAAAAATAATATCGGAGTGAAGGGGATTGCCGATAACGTAAAAATAATGGTGCTGCGCGCAGTGCCCAATGGCGATGAGCGTGACAAGGATGTGGCCAACGCCATTATTTATGCGGTGGAAAATGGCGCACAAGTAATCAACATGAGTTTTGGAAAATCTTTTTCGCCACAGAAGGAAGCCGTTGATAAGGCCGTGCGCTATGCCGAGAACAAAGGGGTGTTGCTGGTGCATGCTTCCGGCAACGATGGAGAGGACATTGATGTAGAAAAAAATTATCCTTCGCGCATATACCTCGATGGCAAGGAAGCAAAAACCTGGATTGAAGTGAGTGCTTCGG
>JAYVAI010000442.1:0-2989 GCA_043751075.1 Cyclobacteriaceae bacterium
TCGTAACATTAACAGGCTGCACCGGCAGCGGCAAGAGCGAAATATTGCGCTCGTTAAAAGCACACGGTGAGCAAGTGTTGGATTTGGAAGGTTTGGCCAACCACAAAGGTTCTGCGTTTGGTGGCTTGCTCATGCCACCCCAGCCTACCACCGAACAATTTCAAAACGAATTGTTTGAAGAGATTTTATCCCTCAATCTTTCAAAACGCGTCTGGGTAGAAGATGAATCAATAGCAATAGGAAAAATATTTATACCCTCCGATTTTTGGAAATTGTTTCACAATAGCCCGATGGTGCAAATGGAAGTTTCGAAAGAGGTAAGGGTGCAACGGCTCGTTAACGAGTATGGCCCTGCGGATAGAGAAGAATTTTTGACCATCATGGGAAAAATAACGAAGCGCCTCGGAGGCCAGCATTACCATGCAGCCAAAGAAAAACTTTTGCAAGGCGACATGGCGGCTGTCATGGAAATTTTACTCACATACTACGACAAGGCATACCTGGGCAGCATTGAAGAACGAAAGAAAAATGTTTTGTTAACAGTGCGCTGGGATGGACAAGATAGCCATCAACGGGCACAAGAAATTTTGAACGCTGATCTTCAAATCAAAGAAATTACTCAATGACCCAAATAAAACTCACGCATTATTCTCACGGGGCCGGATGTGGCTGCAAAATTTCCCCTGCCGTGCTCGACAAAATCCTTCAATCGGATTTTGCAAAATCCCAGTTTCCCAATCTGCTCGTTGGTAATGAATCAAAAGATGACGCGGCCGTTTATGATCTGGGCGATGGCTCGTGTGTGATAAGCACCACCGATTTTTTTATGCCCATTGTGGACGATGCCTTCACCTTTGGATCCATTGCATCCGTCAATGCAATCAGCGACATATACGCTATGGGCGGTTCGCCTCTGATGGCCATCGCCATTCTGGGCTGGCCCATAGAAAAACTACCTGCCGAAATAGCACAACAAGTTTTGGAAGGAAGCCGCAGTGTTTGTGCGAGCGCAGGTATTCCGTTGGCAGGCGGCCATAGCATCGACAGCCCCGAGCCGATATTTGGATTGGCCGTAACGGGCATTGTGCGCAAAGAAAACCTGAAGCGCAACAACACGGCCATGAACGGTGATTTGATTTATCTTACCAAACCCATTGGCGTGGGCATGGTCACCACTGCGCTCAAGCGTGGGCTTGCCCTGGTAGAAGATTTTGAAGAAGCAGTTCGCGTAATGTCGCAGTTAAATGACATTGGAAAAGAATTTGGAAAGTTGCCCTATGTAAACGCACTCACCGATGTAACGGGCTTTGGGTTGCTCGGCCACCTGCTGGAAGTGTGCGAAGGAAGTAGCTTGGCGGCAGAGATTGAATACGCCAAGGTGCCGATGCTCAAAAATATTTCGCACTATGCATCCAACATGATCTATCCCGACAACACCATGCGCAACTGGAGCAGCTACCAAAATAAAGTGAGCGGCATCGGTGCCGAATCGTTACTTACACTGTGCGACCCTCAAACCAGCGGAGGGCTGTTGGTGTGCGTAGCAAAAGGACGCTCGTCAGAGTTTGAAAACTTTTGCGGTGAACGAGGATATGCACTTCAATCAATTGGTAGAATGATTGACGGACCCAATAGCAACATCTTTTTAAAGTAATATCAATTCCAATTTCCTAACTTCAATCTCCTAAATTCTGGCTTCTAAATTCTATACTCTACATATAACTACTATCTCCTAACTCCTATCTCCTTTAAAAAATCACCTGTTTTTTATGGAAAGATTTAAAAACAAAACTGCCATTGTAACCGGGGCCGGCCAGGGCATTGGCCTTGAAATATGCAGGCAACTGGCGGCACAAGGCGCGAACGTTATTCTCAACGACATCGAAATTTCATTAGCGGAGGAAGCGGCCCGCTCCATCCAAAAATCAAAAGGTATATGCGTTCCATTTGCCGGTGATTGCGCGGATGTTATATTCATCCAAAACATGGTGAACGAAGCGGTTAAGCGATTTGGCAAACTTGATATTGCCATCGCCAATGCAGGCATCACACTCTTTGGAGATTTTTTGGAATACAAGCCCGAAGATTTTTCGAAGGTGATGCAGGTAAATCTTGGCGGAAGTTTTTTTCTGGCCCAGCTTGCCACGCGGCAAATGAAAGAACAAGGCACAGGCGGAAGGATTTTATTCATGTCGTCCGTAACGGGGCATCAAGCCCATAAAAACTTAGCTGCTTATGGCATGAGCAAAGCTGCGTTGGAAATGCTTGCCAAAAATTTGGTGCTTGAAATTTCTCCCTATCATATCACCGTAAATGCCATTGCCCCAGGGGCAACCATCACCGAGCGGACGAAGAGCGATCCGAATTATGAATCAACGTGGGCGGGCATCACGCCCATCGGCAAACCAGCCACCACCCACGACATTGCCCATGCGGCACTTTTTCTGGTGTCGCCCGGGGCGGGGCACATCACCGGCCAAACATTGGTGATAGATGGCGGCTGGACGAGCGTGAGTCCATCGCCTTATTAGATTAAGAGGTTACGTGTAGATGGTGGTTATCTTTTGATAGAATCTTCATTTACTATCTGGCCAATTTCATAGGCGATGATCTCTGACGAGAACTCGTATCTGTAATCATTCTTTTCCATTTTTAGCGACTGTTTAAAATAATAGAGTTCGTTGTCAGCCGGATTGAGATAAATTTTTTTATTACGCGCTCCTCCTATGTTTAGCCATGGTTGTTCGCTCCACGCTGTGATGTTTTATAGCTTTGCCATTGATTAACTGTACATCGTTCTAAGCAACTGTTAATACCTTTGTGGTCTCCTCTCCGAACTGACTTATCACCCGAACCGCTATTTTCTGTCCTTTCTTTTTGATTTCGATGGGATGGGAGATATGCCCGTATAGGCGATCGAAGGCTTCATCGTTTATTTCAATTTTCAAGGTTTTCTCTACTTTCTTTTTGGTGGTGTCTTTGGCTAAGT
>JAYVAI010000443.1:0-2987 GCA_043751075.1 Cyclobacteriaceae bacterium
AAACTTATTTTGATCTTCCTGGGCATCATTTTAATGACCGAAAGTTTTGGATGGGGATCCACCGGCCACCGCGCCACCGGCCTTATAGCCGAGCAGTACCTGAGTGCCAAAGCCAGAAAACGCATTGCTAAAATTTTAGGACAGGAGTCGCTGGCCATCGTGAGCACATGGATGGACGAAATCCGCTCCGACTCAACCTATAACTATACAACCGATTGGCACTACACAACCGTGCCGGATGGAAGTAAGTATGAAGATGTGGAGGCCAAGCCTGACGGAAAAATAATTATGATGATAGAGAAGATTGTCATCGATTTAAAATCCGGAACATTGAGCGCGAAGCAGCAAGCAGAGTATCTAAAAATACTCGTGCACTTGGTAGGCGATCTCCATCAGCCCCTGCACGTGGGCAAGCCTGGCGACCGTGGCGGCAACGACATAAAAGTGAAGTGGGCCGGTGGTGATTCAAACCTCCACCGCGTGTGGGACAGCGACATGGTGGACGATACGAAACTCAGCTACACCGAACTGGCACAGTCCCTCGGTAAGCCCGATAAAGAAACTTTAAAAAAATGGCAACAAACTTCCGTGCGCGATTGGGCGATGGAGTCGGTAAGCTACAGGCCACAAGTATATGCTATCGGCAATGGTAGTTTAGGCTATAGGTATTCGTACAAGAACATGCCGTTGGTGAAAACACGAATATTGCAAGCAGGCGTGCGCTTAGCGGGATTGTTGAATATGATTTATGGGTAAGAATCATTTCCTTCATCATTCAAACTTAGTTGATCATCATTCCACATTTCCAAATTACGGTGCGTTCCTCAGAAGTACCTTACGCTTTGCGCACATTGAAAAAGTGGGACAGGCCGTGGGCGCAACGCGATTATGATATGGGAAAAACCATGAGCTCCTATTGGATAAACTTCGTAAAAACCGGCAGCCCCAACGCAAGCGGTTTGCCCGAATGGAAAAAGTACGATAGCAATACTGGAAACATTATGGATTTTAATGAAGGCGCGGTGTTGAGGATGGCAATGTTCAAAGAAGAGTTTAGGTTTATGGACAAATATGAAAAGTAGAAATAAAGAATTATTTAAATTGCCACTACCTATGAAATTCACAAAACCACAAATTATCGCTGCCATAAAAGACGCTGGAGTCGTTCCCCTGTTCACCCACGACAACCCGGTGGATGCCCAACAAGTTTTTGAGTCGGCTTATCGGGGCGGCATACGCGTGTTTGAGTTCACCAACCGCAGGAGCAATTCCTTTGAAGTATTTCAACATTTGCTTTCTGTTTCTAAAAAATACCCTGATCTCATGTTGGGAATTGGCACCATCATGGATGGCCCCACCACCAAAATTTTTATTGAAGCCGGAGCGCACTTTATTATTTCGCCCATCATTAAATTGGAAATGGCAACCGTTTGTCACAATCATGATGTGCCTTGGATACCGGGCTGCGCCACCCTCACCGAAATAGTTACTGCCATGGACCATGGTGCCGACATAATAAAATTATTTCCTGCTTCGGTGTTGGGCCCTGGTTTTGTATCATCCATTATGCCCGTGGTGCCCGGCTTGCAGTTGATGATCACCGGAGGTGTAGAGCCCAATGAAAAGAATTTGACCTCATGGTTTAAAGCAGGGGCCACCTGTGTGGGCATGGGCTCACAATTGTTTACCAAAGAAATTTTGGCGCAAAAAGATTGGGCTTTGCTGGAACAAAAAGTGGCCGAGTGCTTGAGCATTGCTAAAGGAGTAAGAAAAGGTTAAGTCATGGAAAGTTTATGGATTCGACTCGTTCAATTCTCTCTCCTTTTTTTATGGCCATGAAAATCATTTCATCAATTTTGCTTTGCTCTGTTTCTTTGATCGCGGTAAGCCAACACTACACGCCATCATCGGTCTTTGCTCACAACGATTATGCACAGGTCAATCCATTTTATGGTGCTTACGAAAATAGGGTTGGATACATCGAAGCCGATATCTTTTTAAGGAACAATGAGTTGTTCGTTGCCCACCTGCAAACGGAGATCAATGCGGAAAGGACACTCGCGTCACTGTATTTGATCCCACTTCAAGAAACGATCATCAAGAATAAAGGCTGGGCATATCCCGATTCTACAATCACCTTAACATTGATGATCGATTTGAAAACCGAGGGAGTTGCCACCGTAAAGAAATTGGTGGACCAACTCAACCAACATAAGGAATTGCTTATGTGCAAAACATTGGAAATCATGATCAGTGGCAACGTGCCTGATCCCAAGCTATGGAAGGACATTCCCCCGTTCATCTTTATGGATGGAAGGCCAAACATTCCTTACACAGCCGATCAATTAGATCGTGTCGGGTTGATAAGCACCAATTTTAACCAATATGTGAGTTGGAGTGGCAAAGATAAATTGAAGGAAGAATATCTTACAAAACTTGAATTGCTCATCCGCTCCGTACACAGCAAAGGAAAAAAAATTAGGTTTTGGGCTGCCCCCGATTTTGAAAATGGTTGGAAAACGTTGCAAGGCTTGGGCGTGGATGTGATTGGTACCGATAATGTGGAGGGGTTGATGGCTTTCGTGAAAAAATAAATTTCAATACAGAGCCTTTAGAATAAATGCGATCTTGCTATACCTACACCAGTTAAGGGTTCATAAAATCAAAATTCTAAAATAATAAATCTATGCGAGTTGCATCTCATCGTCCCCATAACAGGAGACGATGAGGGACAATCAAAAATAATTTCGTTGTCGTACCTTTAGAATAAATGCGATCTTTGATATACCTACACCAGTTAAGGGTTCATAAAATCAAAATCCAATAAATCATAAATCTAAAACTCTTATGGATTGGTTTTCCATCTCAAACATTGATCAGCTCGATTCACCTGCCCTGGTTGT
The DNA here is from genome assembly GCA_043751075.1 of Cyclobacteriaceae bacterium. Taxonomy (GTDB): domain Bacteria; phylum Bacteroidota; class Bacteroidia; order Cytophagales; family Cyclobacteriaceae; genus ELB16-189. The sequence continues at coordinate 2,904 of JAYVAI010000443.1, forward strand.
CTATCCAGAACGGGTGAAGGAGAACATCCGCGTCCTCAAAACTTTCGCCCCTGACACGGCCCGGTTAAGGCCGCATGTAAAGAC
>JAYVAI010000444.1:0-7818 GCA_043751075.1 Cyclobacteriaceae bacterium
ACGAGTAGATCTTCAATTCTGTCATGGCCTTCATTCATAGATACAAATATATATTATTCATAACCATGCCCGAAAATGTGCATTGCTTTTTGGTTATCATTGGGCACCAATGTTATTCCAGTGGCAGGGACAGGGAGGATTGGTTTTCATCGTGATCTTACTACTTCGGTCATTACTTGGGCGACACTTCACATTTAACGTGAGGGCGACTATCCATTTTTTAAGTTGCCTAACCTACGTACGTAGTACTCAGTATGCTCTTCGTGATAGTGCCAAAAAAAACCTGTCACCATAAAGCCGACAGGTTTTTAAAAAGAACTTGGTTGTCAATCAACAAAACTCATCAAACACTTCCACCAAATGCTCACCAATCATTTGAGCATTGCGGCCTTCAATGTGATGGCGCTCTACGAAGTGGACCAACTCGCCATCTTTAAAGAGAGCAATAGCTGGTGATGAAGGTGGGTAAGGCAAGGTGTACTCCCGTGCTTTGGCCACAGCTTCTTTGTCAACACCGGCAAATACTGTAGTGAGGTGGTTGGGTTTTTTTGCTGCATGCTGCAATGCCCATTTTATTCCCGGGCGGGCAGCGCCTGCGGCACAACCGCACACCGAATTGATAACCAACAGTGTGGTGCCTTTATGGTCTTTCAATTCATTGTCAACTGCTTCGGAAGTTTTAAGTTCCTGAAAGCCGGCCACCGTCAAGTCCTGGCGCATGGGGGCTACTAAGGGTTCTGGATACATATACTTTATTTTAGATTTTAGATTTATTGATTATTGATTATTGATTATTGATTCTGGATTCTGGATTCTGGATTCTGGAAATTCTGACTTCTGACTTCTAACTCCTAACTCCTATCTCCTATCTCCTATCTCCTAACTTCTGACTTCTTCTAACTTCTGACTTCTGACTTCTATCTTCTGACTTTCACATAAAGCCGAGTTCCAATTTGGCCACTTCGCTCATCATGTCTTGTGTGTAAGGAGGATCAAATGTCAATTCCACTTTTACGCTGCTCACGCCTTCAATCTCTTTTACGCGTTGTTCCACTTCCACGGGTATCACTTCTGCCGAAGGGCAGGAAGGGGAGGTGAGGGTCATTAAAATAAAAACGTTGTTCACCGGAAACACACTGATCTCGTAGATGAGGCCCAACTCATATACGTCAACCGGAATCTCCGGGTCATAAACAGTTTTCAAAGCAGCTATAACTTTGTCGCGAAGTTCACCTTGCGGAAGCTCTACGGTGTTAGGTCCAATCTTTTCTGATGTCTCGTTCACGATGCTATTTCCTTTTGGGTTTTAAATGCCAGGGCATACAATTTCATTTGTTTTATCATGGACGCAAAACCATTCGAACGCTGTGTGCCAATGAATCGTTCCATGCCAATCTTTTTCATAAAGTAGAGATCGGCATTTAATATGTCTTCCGGTTGCTGCCCGTTAAAAATCCGCACCAACAAACTTACCAATCCTTTGGTGATGGCGGTGTTGCTGTCGGCTTCAAAATATAGTTTATCATTTTCCATCCGCGCTGTCAGCCACACTTTCGATTGGCAGCCTTTCACTATGTTTTCTTCAATCATGTCTTCCTCTTTCATGGCGGGAAGTTTTTGGCCCAACTCCATTACATAAAACACAGTCATCTCCATGTCTCCATCCAAGAGGGAGAATTCGTTGATGATTTCGTTTTGGCTATCATTAATCGTCATTTGATAATGATCGATTCAAGTTTAACTATTCGTTTCTCGTGTTCCGCTACTAAGCGGATTTCTTCAGCAATCTTTAAAATTGCCCTTGAATTTTCTGCGGTATTAAGATTGAGTTTAGCGAACTCTATAGAGATTTCTTTATTCATTTTGGAGATTTCCGTTTTCATTCCACTTACTTCATCAGTCAGTAGATCTTGGCCTTTTACCATTTCGGCCAGTAATTCAACAATCCTCTCTTCATTTTTCATAATGACTAGTTTAGGGCTTCATGAATTTAACGATTCTTTCAATTCCTTCTGATAAATGATCAACTTCAACTGGTTTTTTTTCTTCGTTTTATCACCGGAAATTTTGGGTTTTCATTTGAAAACAACTTTCTCTAATTCCTTTACACGTTTATCAAGCTCAGTAATTTGATCAATTTTATCAACAATTTTAAAAATAGCTCGTGTGTTTTCAGTAGTTTGTGCGTTCAACTTAATGAGTTGGTTTTCTACTTTTTCTGTTCTTTTTTCAACAGATTGAAGTGTGGCATTTGTTTCATCATGTTGATCAATCAACCTATCGAGCCGCTTCAAAGCCTCTGCCAACAGTTCTGCTATTTTTCCTTCATTTTCCATAGTCCGCCTTATGGTTTCAGAAATTTAACAATTCTTTCAATTCCGTCTGCCAGCTGATCTACTTCTGCTTTTGTATTGTAAACAGAAAACGAGGCGCGCACAGTTCCTTCAATACCAAAACGTTCCATCAAAGGTTGTGTGCAATGGTGGCCCGTGCGCACCGCAATGCCCCGTGCATCCAGCATCTGGCCAATATCAAAATGATGGATGCCCTCCACCACAAACGACTGCACGCTCACTTTCTCTTTGGCTGTGCCCACCAACCTAACAGAAGGGATTGTAGATAATTTTTTAACCGTGTAGGCAAGCAGTTCCGCCTCATGCGCAGCCATTGATTCTTTGCCAATCTCGTTTATAAACTGAACCGCTTCGTTAAGTGCAATTACATCGGCAATGTTGGGAGTGCCCGCTTCGAATTTATAAGGAAGGTCGTTGTAGGTAGTTTTCGCAAACGTCACCTCTTTTATCATTTCACCTCCGCCCATGTAGGGTGGCATTTTCTCCAGCAGTTCTTTCTTTCCATATAAAATGCCGGTGCCGGTTGGCCCATACATTTTGTGCGATGAGATGCAGTAGAAATCGCAATCCAAATCCTGCACATCAATGGTAAGGTGTGCCGAAGCCTGCGCCCCATCAATCAACACCACTGCTCCGTATTGATGGGCCAACTCAATAATTTCCTTTATGGGATTGATGGTGCCCAAACTATTCGATGCGTGATTGACAGCAACAATTTTTGTTTTAGATGATAATAAGTTGCGATAGGCATCGAGGTCAATCTCTCCAATCCCGGTAACGGGAATAATTTTTAGAATAGCTTTCTTCTCGTCACAAATCATTTGCCAGGGCACAATGTTGGAATGATGTTCCAGCGCGGAGATAATCACTTCATGGCCTTCTTTGAGAAACGCCCTGCCGTATGACGAGGCCACTAAGTTTATGCTTTCTGTTACGCCACGGGTAAAAATGATTTCTTCCACATGCTTGGCGCGGATGAACTGCTGCATGGCATGACGCGTTTCTTCATAAGCTTTGGTAGCCCTTTCTGCCAGTGTGTGTATGCCCCGGTGAATGTTGGCGTTGTCTGCTTGGTAATATTTTGTGAGTGCGTCAATTACTCTTTTCGGCTTTTGATTGGTGGCAGCATTGTCGAGGTAAATCAAGGGTTTGCCATTCACTTGCTGGTGCAGTACAGGAAATTGTTTCCTGATCATCTCTACATCCAATTGTGTGGCAGCCAACGTGCTCATGATCAAAAATTTTTGTGAAGGCGTTCGGAAATAAGGTTGTCCAAATACGATTTCAGTGTTTCGTTTTTGATTGGGGCCAACACCTCTGCCGCAAAGGCATACAACAACATCGCTTTTGCAATGGGTTCGGCAATGCCACGCGAACGTAAATAGAATAAGGCTTCTTCATCCAATTGGCCGGAGGTGCAACCATGCGAACATTTTACGTCATCGGCCCAAATCTCCAACTGTGGTTTGGTGTTTACCGTTGCCGAATCGGATACAAGAATATTGCGGTTCGATTGAAATGCATTGGTCTTCTGTGCATGGGGACGCACAAAGATTTTTCCGTTGAACACACCTTTCGAGTTGCCATCCATGATCCCCTTATATATTTCATTGCTGAACGAATTAGGTTTCTTGTGATCAACTACTGTATGATTATCAGCTAAGGTATTTCCATTCAACAAATACAATCCATAAAAATGCGATTCGCACTTTTCGCCATCAATCACGATTCCTAAATTGTTGCGAACGAGTTGCCCGTTTAGCGTAAGCGTAAAGGTATTCAACTGGCTGGCATCCGATTGACGAATGATGGTGTTGGATACCTGATAGCTTTTGCCGGCATCGTTCTGGATTTTGCAATATTCCAGATGCGATTTTTCTTTCACCATCCACTCTTCCGAGAAATTGTGAAATACCGGGTTGGTACCGATCGAATCAAATTTTTCAATCACGCTAAGTTGGCTCCCTTTTTCAAGTATGCCCAAAATTTTTGTGTGAGTGATTACCTGGCCTTCGCCAGCATCGTTAAGGTGCAAAATGAAAATGGGTTTTGCCACGTTCGTGTTTTCAGGAACATGAATGAATAAACCTTGCTGCCAAAAGGCCGAGTTGATGGCCGCAAACGGATCGCTTTCAGGAACAAGAATTTTATCCAGATAAGAAGTGATGACCCTGTTATCTTCTTCAAATGCCTGGCTTAACGTTTTTATTTTTACTTCACTTTCGGGGCTGCTGATTTTAGAAAGTGATTTTGAATAATTGCCGTTTATGAAAACTAAAATATTCGCATCTAAGTTTGGAATTAAAAAACCATCCAATGAATCAATGCCCGACTGAGATTGGGCAGCATTCCAGTGGAAGGTTTTTTCTAAAATTTTAGAAACAGGAGTAAAGCGGTATTCTTCGTGCTTGGTGCCGGGCAATCCCGTTTTTTCAAAAAGCGAAATAGCCTTGCTTCGTTGATCATTGGCTTCAGCAAATTTCGTGTGATGAAACGATTCAACAATTTCATTTTTAATATCAGGTGCAATGGTCATACTCATATCAGGCAACGGCTACTTCATGTTTAATCCAGTCATATCCTTTGGCTTCGAGTTCTTTAGCCAATTCTTTGGTTCCCGATTTCACAATTTTTCCTTTATACAGCACGTGCACAAAATCAGGAACGATATGATCCAACAACCGCTGATAGTGCGTTACTATAATAACTGCATTGTTTTTATGGCGCAGCTTATTAACGCCATTGGCAACAATGCGCAGGGCATCAATATCAAGTCCTGAATCCGTTTCATCCAAGATGGCCAGCTTTGGTTCGAGCATGGCCATTTGAAAAATTTCATTGCGCTTTTTTTCACCACCCGAGAAACCTTCGTTGAGCGAGCGGCTCAATAACGATTGGTCAATTTCTACCAACTTCATTTTCTCTTTCATAAGTTGAAGAAAGGAAACGGCATCCAATGCTTGCAACCCACGGTGGGCACGAATCTGGTTGAGGGCGGTCTTCATAAAATTGATGGTGCTCACGCCAGGTATTTCCACCGGATATTGAAAGGCCATGAAGATGCCTTCACGAGCACGGTCTTCGGGGTCAAGTTCCAAAAGATTCTTGCCGAGAAAATCTATTTCACCTTCGGTTACTTCATAATCTTCGCGACCGGCCAACACGGATGCAAGCGTACTCTTGCCCGAACCGTTGGGGCCCATGATGGCATGAACTTCTCCGGCATTTACTTTCAGGTCAATCCCGTTAAGGATTTGTTTATCGGCAACGGAGGCCTGGAGATTTTTTATTGTTAACATTTTTTATTGATTCAAGATTTAGATTTAAGATTTGGGATTTGAGATGTTAGATTGGAGATATGAGATATGAGATATGAGATTTGAGATTGCTCCTATAGAAACTTATTTCGTTCAATTTTGATTTAAAAAAAACAACTTCATCAATATATTCTTGGTACAACCCAAAATCTTAAATCTCACATCTCACATCTCCAATCTTACTTACCCCACACTTCCCTCCAGCGTCAACGCCAATAACTTTTGCGCCTCTACGGCAAACTCCATCGGCAGTTGATTCAATACTTCTTTTGCATAGCCATTTACAATCAACGCCACAGCGGCTTCTTCGTCAATGCCGCGCTGCAGGCAATAGAAAATCTGGTCTTCGCCTATTTTGGATGTGGTGGCTTCGTGTTCGATTCTTGCACTGTTGTTTTCAACATCAATGTAAGGGAACGTATGAGCCCCGCACTGATCGCCCATCAGCAATGAATCGCATTGAGAATGGTTTCTTGCATTGGTGGCGCGCTTCAACACGTGCACCTGGCCGCGGTAACTGTTTTGCGATTTGCCGGCAGAAATTCCCTTGCTCACAATGCGTGATCGGGTGTTCTTGCCAATGTGCGTCATCTTAGTGCCGGTGTCGGCCTGCTGATAATTATTGGTGACAGCCACGGAATAAAATTCGCCCACCGAGTAATCGCCCTTCAACACGCACGAAGGATACTTCCAGGTGATGGCCGATCCTGTTTCTACTTGTGTCCACGAAATTTTGGAGTGGTCGCCAAAGCACAGCCCGCGCTTGGTAACGAAATTGAAAATTCCACCTTTGCCATTTTTATCTCCCGGATACCAATTTTGCACGGTGGAATATTTGATCTCCGCATCTTTCATGGTGTAGAGTTCAACCACGGCAGCGTGCAATTGGTTTTCATCGCGCATAGGGGCGGTGCACCCTTCTAAGTAACTCACATACGCACCTTCATCGGCAATTATCAACGTGCGTTCAAATTGACCCGTGTTGGCTGCGTTGATGCGGAAGTAAGTTGATAATTCCATCGGGCAGCGTACCCCTTTTGGTATGTAGCAAAATGACCCATCGGAAAACACAGCCGAGTTGAGAGCAGCAAAATAGTTGTCGTTCATCGGCACCACCGAGCCAAGATATTTTTTTATCAGGTCAGGATGTTCTTTTACCGCATCGCTGAATGAACAAAAGATGATTCCCAATTCTTTTAAATTTTCCTTGAAGGTGGTTGCTACCGACACGCTGTCAATCACTGCATCAACTGCTATTCCTGTCAGCCTCTTTTGTTCTGTTAATGATATGCCGAGTTTTTCAAAAGTTTTGATCAATTCAGGGTCCACCTGATCCAACCCGCTTATGCTTGGCTTTTTTTTGGGTGCCGAATAATAAATAATGTCTTGATAATTGATGGCAGGGTAGTGAACATTGGGCCAGGTAGGCTCCACCATTTTCAGCCACATACGAAAGGCTTTTAACCGCCATTCCAACAACCATTCTGGTTCACCTTTTTTAGCTGATATAAAGCGTACTGTGCTTTCGTTTAGGCCTTTAGGAGCTTCGTCTGCTTCCAGGTTTACTGTCCAGCCGTGCTCATATTCCTTAGAGGTGATTTCTTCCAGAACTTGATTGCCTTTGCTCATTGCGCCCTATTTAGAATAATTTCAAATAATCGTAAAAGTACAACAAAACAAAGTGCATCGGGTTCTCACAAACCTGAATTTTGTTCATTCCGATAGCTTTATGTTTCGGTCAAGGCTTTCTTCCAATGAAATCATTGTCTCCGTGCGCTCAATGCCATCCACCTGCTGCATTTTGTCATGCAAAACCTCTTTCAGGTGATTGGTGTCGCGGCAATGGATCTTTACAAACATGGAATAGTTGCCCGTGGTGTAATGGATGCTGGTTATTTCAGGAATGTTTTTGAGTTTGGCCAACACCTGATCATACAAAGCACTCTTTTCCAGATAGATGCCAATGAAGGCGGTGATATCGAATCCTAATTTTGCATAGTTGATGCGCAAGGTTGTCTTCTCCAGTATGCCTGCCTCTTCCATCTTGTTCATGCGCACATGCACCGTGCCCTGCGACACATTCACCTTTTTGGCAACTTCGGTGTATGGCCGCTTGGCATCTATCATAAGTATGTCAAGTATCTTGA
>JAYVAI010000445.1:0-2979 GCA_043751075.1 Cyclobacteriaceae bacterium
CACCGATTTCTATTTGCACCCGGAATATTTTCGCAAGTCGAAAGAAAAAATTTTCGCCAACAGTTGGCACCTCGTTGGCGATACCGATCAGGTGCGCGAGCATGGCTGGGTCACGCCTGTGCATTTATTAGAAAACTTTATGGATGAACCTCTTATCCTATCGCGCGACAAAGAAGGCGCACTTCATTGTCTTTCGAATGTATGCACGCACCGTGGCAATTTAATGGTGGAGCAACCCTGCAAGCTCAACGATATACGGTGCAAATATCACGGGCGCAGGTTTCACCTGAACGGAAAATTTCTTTCCATGCCCGAATTTAAAGAAGTAAAAAATTTCCCAAGTGAAGAAGACAACCTCACCTCGCTGCCACTTTTTCAATGGGGAAAATTATTGTTCACTTCGCTCAACAAAAAAAATGATCCGGCCACTTTCTTTGGGGAGATGATGGAACGTGTTGGATGGTTGCCCCTGAATGAATTTATGTTCAGGCCCGATCTGTCAAAAGACTATTTGGTGGATGCCCACTGGGCGTTGTATTGCGAAAATTTTCTGGAGGGTTTTCATATTCCCTTTGTGCATGCCGGGTTAAACTCCGTGATTGATTATGGAAACTATTCCGTGGAGATGTTTGCCCACTCTAGCCTGCAACTCGCCATCGCCAAAGAGGGCGAATTGGTTTTCGATCTGCCTGTCACTTCGCCCGACTATGGCAAGCGTGTGGCCGGATATTATTTCTGGGTATTTCCAAACATGATGTTCAATTTTTATCCGTGGGGGCTCTCCATCAACATCATCAGGCCTGTGTCACATAAAAAAACAAAGGTTTCTTTTTTGTCGTATGTGTGGGACGAAAGCAAATTAAGACAAGGGGCCGGTGGCGATTTGCACAAAGTAGAATTGGAGGATGAAGAAATTGTTCAAAATGTGCAGCGCGGAATCCGCTCACGATTTTATTCACACGGCCGCTATTCAGTAACGCGCGAAATGGGCACGCATCATTTTCATAGATTGATTGCGGAGTTTATGGGCAGCTAATATTAATCCTACTTTGTCAAGTTTACTAACATTGGGATCGAGCGCGTCACCCTCTCCTCTGGAGAGGGGTTAGGGGTGAGGTAAGAATCGGGCAAAATTGATCTGCTTTAAAACCTCACCCCGGCCCTCTCCAGAGGAGAGGGTGACGCTCGATTGAAGCTTTGTGCTTAATACCCTAGCCCTCCTCGAAATTTAGAGCTTGACAAAGTAGGATTAACTAACAATTGACAAATCCCAAGTAAATTGTGACCTTGCTGATGACGCAAAATTTAAATTGAAAACTACACACCTATAATTAACAAACAATATGGCCATCAACCGGAGATTATTTATCAAACAAATTGGAATGGGCTCGTTAAGCCTAAGCCTTGCACCTGCTGTTGCAAATAATTTTTCTTCTTCAACTATTTTGGGATCGGGCCTTCCACGCAGCACACCTGAACTTCAGGGCATGTCCTCAGCCGCTATATCCTCATTTCTCGATGCCATTGAAAAAAGTGGTATCCAGTTTCACAGCCTGATGATTGTGCGGAACGGAAATGTAGTAACGGAAGGATGGTGGGCACCTTATGCTGCGCCTCTCAAGCACACCCTACATTCGTTGAGCAAAAGTTTCACCTCATCGGCCGTTGGCTTTGCCGTGGCAGAAGGCAAAATGTCGGTGGATGCCTCCGTGCTTTCTTTTTTTCCTGATGATAGGCCTGCGGAAGTAAGTGCCAACCTCGCAGCCATGAAAGTAAAACATTTGTTGAGCATGGCCACCGGCCACGACAAAGACACCTCGGCTGCCTTGCGCGAGACACCGGACACGATGAGTTGGGCGAAGAAATTTTTTCTTCTACCGGTAGAACACGAACCGGGCACACATTTTCTCTACACCACGGGCGCCACGTACATGTGCTCGGCCATCGTGCAAAAAGTAACAGGGCAAAATCTGTTGGACTATTTGAAGCCCCGGTTATTCGAACCGTTGGGCATTGAAGGCATGGATTGGGAAATGAATTCGGAAGGGGTTGCTGTGGGCGGTTATGGCTTGCGCGTGAGATCAGAAGACATTGCCAAGTTTGGATTGCTTTACCTTCAAAAAGGTATGTGGAACGGGAAACAAATATTGCCCGCATCGTGGATTGAAGAGGCAACCACATCGCACATTGATAACAGTCCTGCCAAGCCAACCCGGCCCAACGCAGAAAATGATTGGGCCCAGGGTTATGGCTACCAATTTTGGCGGTGCACACATGGGGCCGTAAGGGGCGATGGTGCCTTTGGGCAATTCTGTATTATGATGCCCGAGCAAAATGCCATAGTGGCCATTACCAGCGAGAGTTTTGATGTACAGGGCTCCATGAAATTGGTTTGGAACCATTTGCTTCCGGCTTTCAATACGCAAACCAAAAGCACACCCTCCCCTACTTTGCCAAGTCGGTTGGGCAAGCTGGCCATCACGTTTCCGCAAGCCAGCAAGACATCGCCCATTGCCTCAAGGATTTCGGACAAAATATTTGTGCTCAACAAAAATGATTTCAATGCACAATCCGTTTCGTTTCAGTTCAATGCCGATCATACGTTGATCACGTTTAACGATGACCGTGGCGAACGAAAAATAAAGTGTGGAATAAATTCGTGGTTGATTGAAAAAGATTTCAAAACACAAACCCTCTTTCCGTTGAAAAACCGTCCGGTGGTTTCAACACCTCTGGCTGCGTCCATTACCTGGACTGATAACAATACATTGGTGATGTCGTTGCGCTACACAGAAACTACGCATGGCGATCAAATCACCTTTAGTTTTGAATCGGATAATGTGGCCATTAAGTTTTTGAACAGTGTGGCGAAAGGAAACCCAAATACTGTGGAGGCCCGGGCATTTATTCTTGGATCTATGGGGTAATTTTTCAGCAGTCTCTATTGATGCGACTCTAAGCCTTGGCTCGAGTCTCCAG
>JAYVAI010000446.1:0-7794 GCA_043751075.1 Cyclobacteriaceae bacterium
ATCTCGGACTAACTGACTTTGCAAAGCAATTGAATTAAAGATGCAGGGTTATCAAAAGGGAGATGTTGTAGATGTTGATCTCGGAATACCACCGGTATCCATCAAGGGTCATGAACAAGCGAAAGAAAGACCGTGCATAATTTTAAAGGCCTTTACTAACTTAGGGCTTTGCGTAATACTTCCTATTACCAGTTCTCAACCACCTAAACATCTTTACACGTTCGTTTATTTACCAAAAGGTGTTGGAGGTCTATCAAAGGACTCGTATGTACTTTGCCATCAAATCCGTACTGTTTCAACTGATAGAATAAATAGAAAGCGTGGCATACTTGACACTAAAGACCTACTGAAAATACAATCAGTGCTAGTAGATACTTTGGAATTATAAGTTTTCAAAGGCAAGAGGAATTTATAGATATTAAATCATAATCTGGTTTAAGAGTTCAACTTGATTTACTAAATTTAATCATGCTAAGATGGACTCCCTACACCATGGTGCGCATTGCACTGTTTTTTACATCGGGCATCCTGTTGGGCATCTATCAACCTGAGTTGATCAACGCGCAGGTTGGCGTACTTATCCTGCTTACCATTGTTCCGGCTTACTACATTGGCTATTTGTTTTTGGGCAATCGCCACGCGGTGCGGTTGCTTACCGGCATAGTTGGCCTTGTATCAATTTTTCTATTCGGATACCTTCATCTATTATATTCTACCGGGTCGCGGTCTGAAGATCATCTGCTATCTGTTAAAGATCCAATCCAATATTACGAAGCCATTGTAAGGGGAGCGCCTGAATCAAAATCAAAATCGTGGCGGGTGGAAGTGGAAGTTAAGAAAGTTATGACAACGCAATGGCAAGATAGAAATGGAAAAGTGCTGCTTTACATTTCGAAAAAATCCGTTGACAAAATTCCCTGGAAGTATGGAGACCACATTCTGATCAAGGGAAATCCCCTTGCGTTAAAACCTCCGGCCAACCCTTATGAGTTTGACTTCAGGCGTTTTCTGAGTTTCAAAAATATTTATCACCAACAGTTTCTTTCCTTTGATCGAACACAAAAAATCAGTGAAGCTGAGCGAAAAGGGTTTTTATATTATTCGCTTGTTGCCAGGGCATGGTCTTCATCAAAACTGAATCAATACATTGATGGAGAACAGGAGCAGGCAATTGCAGCAGCCCTTGTGCTGGGTGTAACGGAGGGCATAGACACCGATTTACAAAATGCGTATGCCGCCAGTGGTGCCATGCATGTGTTGGCAGTATCGGGCCTTCATGTAGGAATAATTTATGCCATTCTGCTTTTCTTGCTTCGTCCGTTAAGCCGGTTTGCCTGGAGCCGATGGGCCGTGTTCATCATTAGTATTGTTTGTCTGTGGTTGTTTGCATTTGTTACAGGGTTGTCGCCTTCGGTACTTCGGGCAGTGACCATGTTTTCTTTTATCGCCTTAGCGCGGCCTCTGGGCTGGCGCACCAATATTTACAATACGCTTGCTGGCTCTGCCTTTTTGCTTTTGTTGTTTAACCCATATCTCATTATGTCGGTAGGGTTTCAATTATCCTACTTGGCGGTGTTGGGCATTGTGTATTTGCAACGGCCCATATACAATCTTTGGGAAATTGAAAACTGGCTGGGCGATTGGGTTTGGCAAATCACCTGCGTGTCTATCGCTGCGCAAATATCTACGTTTGCGTTGGGCATGTTATACTTTCATCAGTTCCCCGTTTATTTTTTGGTTTCCAATCTTTTTGTGATCCCTCTTTCCACCTTCGTGTTGGTGCTCGGCATTTTGCTTTTAGCGATCAGTGGGTGGTCGTCAGTAGCTGGGTTGATTGGAGTAACTATAACCTACCTGATCAAAGCACTAAACTGGATTGTTTATAAAGTGGAAGAATTGCCTTTTAGTCTGATAGAAGAAATACACCTCTCTACGTTTCAATGTTGGGTGATCATGATTTTTTTACTGGGTTTGATTTTTACGATTGAGTTCAAATCGCTGCGCTGGCTATATGTGGCAGGGGTTAGCGCGGTAATCGTTGCCGTAACACAGTGGGTTCACTTCCGTGAATCGGTAAACCAACAGCAGTTTGTGGTGTATAGTGTAAACGGGTTTTCGGCAATGGAATGGATGAGCCACGGACAAAGTTATTTCGTGGCCGACACGGCTTTACTGATGGATCAGGAGCGGCTGCGGTTTCACATAAAACCCAACAGGCTGAACAGTGGCGTTAGCAAAGTTCATTTGCAAGTGCCCTTTCAAATAGAAGTAGAAGGCGAGGTTAGTTTGTTTCACTGGAATGGAAGCTCGGTAGCTTTTGTTGAGCGCAAAAAATATTCCTTGCCCCAATTGGCCGAAATGGATTACCTTGTCATTGGTAAGAATGCTGTCAACATAAATCAAGTGGGGGCTGATCTGAGGGTGAAGAAAGTAATTTTGGATGGAAGCAATTCCAGATGGTATGTTGACAGATGGAAAGGAGTCTCAAAGCAGAAAAATATTTCTGTCCATGCAGTTTTAGAGGACGGTGCTTTTGTTTTAACCTATTGATACAGAGTACTACGTAGCTTGCGCGACAAAGAGTTGGACAAGCACTTAATTTAAATAGCGTATGATGAACTGTTATGTCACCACGGCAATGAGCGAAGTAATATGAGCCTTGTAATTTATTCTGTAAAAGAGCGTGTGTGCTACCTCACCCTCAACCGGCCTGAAAAAAGAAATGCGTTGAACCAAGAGTTGGTTGCTGAGTTAACGGCTGCCTTTGATAAAGCTGAAAGTGATACTGATGTAAAAGTAGTAGTGCTTAAAGCCCAGGGAGAATCTTTTTGTGCAGGTGCTGATCTGGCCTACTTGCAACAGCTGCAAAATTTTTCTTTCGAACAGAACCTGGATGATTCAAAACTACTTAAAAATTTATTTTTGAAAATCTATCAACTAAAAAAAGTTGTGATCGCCCAGGTGCAAGGCCACGCACTGGCAGGCGGGTGTGGGCTGGCCACGGTATGTGATTTTACTTTTGCCGTTCCAGAAGCAAAGTTTGGCTACACCGAAGTGAAGATTGGATTTATTCCGGCATTAGTGTCGGTATTCCTCATTCGCAAAATTGGCGAACACAAAGCCAAGCAACTGTTGCTTACTGGAGAAATAATCAAATCACCGGAGGCGTTAGCAAGAGGACTCATCAACCAAGTTGTAAAGGCAGAAGAGCTTGAACAAACCGTATTCGAATTTGCCATCAACTTGATCCGATATAATTCGGCACAATCCATGCAAATGACAAAGCAATTGATCGCACATGTTCAATCGCTTTCGCCTGAAGATGGATTGGAGCAAGCGGCTGTGATGAATGCGCATGCCAGGGCCACAGAAGATTGCAAAGCTGGGATAGCTGCGTTTTTGAATAAGAAGGAGTTGAGGTGGTGAGGGAGGAGATAGGAGATAGGAGATAGGAGTTAGGAACAGAAGTCAGAATTTAGAAGTCAGAAGTCAGAATTTAGAAGTCTTAGGTTTTGAGTTTGATTTTGAATTTGGTTTTGAGTTTGAAGTCAGAATTTTGAAGTCTTAGGTTTTGAGTTTGAGTTTGAAGTCAGAATTTAGAAGTCAGAAGTCTTTGGTTTTGAGTTTGAGTTTGGAATTCAGAATATAGAATTCAGAATTTAATGTTGTGCTGATCATAAATTGACATTTGATAAATATAACCTGCCAGTACTGTCAATTCTTAACTATAAAATAAATCATTGACCTTATCTTAAACCAGCCCGGTGACCGCCACAGAAATCCTTAAAAAATATTGGGGCTACAATCAATTTCGTGCACCGCAGGATGAAATAATTCAGGCGGTGATGAAGAAGCAGGATGTGGTCGCCATTCTTCCCACAGGCGGAGGCAAGTCTGTTTGCTTTCAGGTGCCCGCGCTTATGCAGGAGGGTATCTGCCTGGTGATCACTCCGCTCATTGCGTTGATGCAAGATCAGGTAAAACAACTGAAGCAATTGGGCATTGCAGCCGTGGCCGTTCATTCCGGTATGCACGCCCGCGAAATTGACATCACGCTCGACAACTGCATCTATGGCAACCAAAAATTTCTTTATCTGTCACCCGAGCGGTTGCAAACCGAACTCTTTCAGGCGCGGGTAAAAAAAATGAACGTGTGCTTAGTGGCGATTGACGAAGCGCATTGCATTTCGCAATGGGGTTATGATTTCCGTCCACCCTATCTGCAAATTGCCGAGCTTAGAAAATTGAAGACCGAGGTTCCATTTATAGCACTCACCGCATCAGCTACTAAGCTGGTGAAAGAAGATATCATCAGTAAGCTGGAATTAAAATCGGCAGCCATATTTCAAAAAAGTTTTGCACGCGAAAATATTTCGTTTGTTGTTCGGAAAACGGAAGTAAAAGAAAAGAAACTGTTAGAGGTGCTGGGCAAAGTAAGTGGTGTTGCCATTGTGTATGTGCGGTCGCGCAAGGGAACAGTCGCGCTTGCCAAGTTCTTGGAAAAAAATAAAATCTCTTCCACCTACTATCATGCGGGGTTGGATCATGCCGAGCGCATGGCCAAGCAGGAAGAGTGGATCACCAACCGCACACGGGTGATGGTGGCCACCAATGCGTTTGGCATGGGCATAAACAAGGCCGATGTGCGCGTGGTGGTGCATATAGATTTGCCCGAGAATCTTGAATCGTATTATCAAGAGGCGGGCAGGGCAGGGCGTGACGGCAAGCGGGCGTATGCAGCCATAATTTTTCACGAGGTGGATGTGTTGGGCCTGCGCAACAAAGTGAAACAATCGCAACCCGACATGGATCAATTGAAAATAACCTATCAGGCATTGGCCAACTATTATCAGATCGCGTTGGGCAGCAGCATGGGCGAGAGTTATGATTTTGAAATAGAAAAGTTTTGCAAAAAGTTTGAAATGAAATCGGTAGTGGTCTATCCGGTGTTAAAAAAATTGGAAGAGTTTGGGCTCATCCAATTAAATGAAAGTTTTTACCGGCCTTCGGTGCTGCATATTTCCATTGATAAAAAACGGTTGTATGAATTTCAGATTGCGCACGTGCATTTCGATCCGTTGATCAAGACCCTGATGCGATTGTATGGAGGGGAACTATATACCGATTTCACCCCCATCTCCGAATATCAGATAGCAACCATGATGAAGCTCACGTTGCAGGAAGTAAAAATTCAATTGGAGCAGCTCCACAAACTTCAGTTGATGGTGTATGAACCAAAAAACGAAAGCCCGAAAATTACTTTCCTCACCCCGCGCCAGGATGCGAATATGTTGGCCATAGATAAAGTTGAATTTGACAGAAGGCGTGACCTTCATTTTTCAAAGATGGAAGCCATCATCGCCTACACCGAGCAAGACCACCGCTGCCGCATGCAAGTGATACAAGAATATTTTGACGAAGTGACCTACGAAGTGTGTGGCGTATGCGATGTGTGTATCGGAAAGAAGAAGAAGGAAAACCTCACTGCGCTGCACGACTACGAGCAACAGATACTTTTTTTGCTAAGTAAGAAGCCTGCCACGGTGGAAGAACTTGAAACCATGGTTGATCCCAAAGAAAAGGAATTGTTTATTGAAGTAGTGCGTGAGTTGGTGGATGCGGGAGAGATATTTTACGATGAGATTTGGGTGTTGCACCGTTCCACAAAGAAATAATCCTACGGGGTTACAACTTTTCCCTTCCTCCTTCTCCACCACCATATCCCCGCCAAGGAGACAGCAATCACAAAAGGCCAAAGGGTAATAAGGAGTATGACGAATGACAAGAGATTGTCCCAACCGCTTTTGAGTGACTCTACAAATTTTGAGGCAAACCCAAAGTCGGTGCCCAGGGTTTCGTAGTAGGTAACATTGAGTGTGCTGAACGACACTTGGTTTTTCAGGTAGTTCAACCTTCCTTCCATAGATTCAATTTCAGCGCGCACATTGGCTATCTGGCTTTCGATAGAAATAATATCGGCCACAGTTTTTGCCTGCGCTAAAATCTCGCGGTAACGTGTTTCCAATTCCTTTTTTGTTTTTAAGCGTGCTTCTACATCAATGAACTCCTCGGTCACATCTTCGGTGCTTATATTTTTATTTTCGATTTTCTTTGCAAGTGGTTCTACGCGCGAAATGAGTTCATCGAATTTGTTGGCGGGCACCCGTATCACCTGGTTGTATTGCAGCCTGTCGCCATAATTGTTTTCACTCTCTGATGAGATGTAGGCGTTTAATTCCTTGCATATTTTTCGGATTTCCTCTTTGGTCTTTTTTACTTCTGCCGTTTGGAAATCGAGGGTGCCGTTGCGGATGAGTTTACGCTCAACAATTTCTGCGGGTGGAAGATTTTGCTCTTTGGCTTCCATATTCATTGATATTTTGAGATCTTCTTCCGGAGCAAACATATTGGCTCCCTTGTTTCTCTCATTACAAGAAAATATTAATGCGGCCAACAAGATTATGGTATTCATTTTCATTTTGATAAATGGTTCAGTTATACAATTCAATAACCCGATAATAGTAACTGAAACTAATGGAGAAAATTATTGGAAACCACTGCCTACTTATTACTGCCTTACTGCCTACTCCAATAACATCATTCCAACGCCTTCACCCCTGGCAACACTTTCCCTTCAAAATATTCCAGCAACGCTCCGCCACCGGTGGATACATAGCTTACCTTATCTTCGAAACCAAATTTGGCCACAGCCGCTGCCGAGTCGCCACCACCAATCAATGAGAATGCACCTTTTGAAGTAGCGCGCACCACTGCTTCGGCAATGCCTTTGGTTCCCTTTTCAAATTTTTCCATTTCAAACACACCCATAGGGCCATTCCACAAAATGGTTTTGGATTCTTCCACCACTTTTGAAAACACCTGCAAGGCTTGCGGCCCAATATCGAGACCCATCCATCCCGCCTCGATGGAATTGTTGTTGGAAATTTTTGTGTTGGCATTCGCATCAAATTTATCTGCCACTATCGAATCAATAGGCAGATGAAGTTCCACACCTTTGGCTTTTGCTTTTTGGATCAACTCTTTGGCAAGTTCCAATTTATCTTCTTCCACCAACGAATTGCCAATGCTGCCGCCCAGTGCTTTAAAGAAAGTGTAGGCCATGCCACCGCCAATGATCAAGTGGTTTACTTTATCAAGCAGTTTTTCTATTATCAATATTTTGTCCGAAATTTTTGCTCCACCCATAATGGCGGTGAACGGCCTTACCGTATTTTCCATTACTTTTTTTGCGTTTGCCAATTCTGCAGCCATCACATAGCCAGCACATTTCTCGTTGAAGAACTGCGCCACAATAGTAGTGGAAGCATGGGCGCGGTGCGCAGTGCCAAAAGCATCGTTCACATACAAATTTCCGTGCTTCGAAAGTTTTTCTGCGAAGGCAAGGTCACCCTTTTCTTCTTGCTTGTAGAAGCGAAGGTTTTCAAGAATCAATACTTCACCGGGTTTTAGCGCAGCCGATTGAGCAAAGGCTTCATCACCGATACAATCCGAAGCAAACTTCACTTTTGTTCCCAGCAATTGCTCTGTAGTTTTAACGGTGTGCTTTAAAGAATATTTTTCTTCGGGGCCATCTTTGGGCCTGCCCAAGTGCGACATGAGCACGCAACTGCCTCCATCTTTTAAAATTTTCTTGATGGTAGGTATGGTGGCGCGTATGCGGTTGTCGTCAGTCACGCTAAATGATTTGTCGAGTGGCACATTGAAGTCCACGCGAATAAGTGCACGCTTTCCCTGGAAGTTGATGTCGTTGATGGTTTTCATAATTTTTATAGT
>JAYVAI010000447.1:0-7794 GCA_043751075.1 Cyclobacteriaceae bacterium
ATTTTTATTGTTGTCTGTTTTTTGGCTGGCATGTAGTAATGTTGATCAAACGGCAAGACTTAATGTAAGGCTTACGGACGCTCCGGGCGATTATGAAGAAGTGAACATCGATATTCAAAGTGTTGAAATTCATAGTAGTGGGGGAAATCAAAATTCTGGTTGGGTCAGCCTGGATGTAGAGAGCGGTACTTATAATATTCTTGAATTAACAAATGGTTTAGATACCCTTTTAGCCACTGCAGAGCTACCGGCAGGAAAGATTTCACAGATCCGCCTGGTTCTTGGAAATAATAATTCCGTAAAAATCAATGGAGTAATTAATTCATTAAGCACACCTTCTGCTCAGCAATCAGGGCTTAAACTGAATCTCAATGCTGAATTGACAGAAGGCATTACCTACAACATTACACTTGATTTTGATGCTGCACGTTCTATTGTAAAGAAAGGTAATGGCTCGTACAGTTTAAAACCGGTGATACGCGCCTTGGAAGCAGCAACCAGCGGGGCAATTAAAGGAACTGTTATACCTCTGGATGCTTCGCCCGCAGTGTTTGCAATTGCCGGCACAGACACCATTGCAACCGCATACACCGATGAAGCTGGTAAATTTATTTTGCGGTCAATCCCAGCCGGAACATACAAGGTCAGTTTTGTTCCCAAAACCGGATACACCCCATTGCTAAAGGAAAATGTGAGCGTTACACTGGGCAGTGTTAATGACTTAGGTACGCTGACTATTCAGCAATAGCGCCATGCTACTGGTAAAAAAAGCGGAGCATGATTTCTCCGCTTTTTTTATTTTACTTCATGCCCTTCAGTTGCTCAACAATCCAGTTGTTTACTTTTTCAGTTTGCTCAGGATAGGTCCAATGTCCGGTTTCCAATTCGAGGTGCAGCGTTTTAGGGGCGGTGATCACATTGTAGGATGCATACATAGAAGTAGGCGGGCACGTTTCGTCATTGAAGCCCCATGAATAGAAGCCCGATACTTTCAACTGCCTTGCAAAATTCACAACATCATAATATCCCACTGTTTCAATTTTTTCTTTCGAATTATTGAATGCCAAATTATTTTTATCAAAGAGATGAGGCCATCCGCCAGCGCGGCCATTCAGATAGCCGGTCATGTCGCTCATGGCAGGATAATAGGCGGCCAAATATTTTACACGCGCATCAAGCGCAGCAGTAACAATGGACAATGCACCACCCTGGCTCCCACCGTTCACGCCCAAATTAACGCCATCATATTGTGGAAGGCTTGTGAGAAAATCATTGGCGCGCACGCAACCCATATACACTCGCTTGTAATAATATCGGTCTTTGTTTTCCAGGTTGAAATTCGGATAACCATTGAGGGCACCTGCACCAAGATTATTATACACGGCCGCGTCCATGTTTACAGGCACACCGTGAATGCCAATTTCTAATGTGATCATCCCTTTCTCTGCGTTGGCAATATCACCATTGTATGGGCGCGTGCCAGCACCGGGCACACGCAACAGCGCGGGATACTTCCCTTCTTTTTTCGGCACACACAGTATTCCATAAAGCCGTGCGCCCAGCCTGAAGTTTTGGATATTGACATGATAGACGTTTACATTTTCGGTGCAACGCTCTGGCATCAAAGTCATTTTTGCATCCATCGGAATTTTTGAAAGTTCTGCTTTGGCATTCTCCCAAAAGGAAATAAAATCTTTTGGGTTTTCTACGGTTGGCTTTATGGACGAAGGCTCGTACCCTGCTGTGGCAAGGCCGCGATATTCCTTTCCTTCAAGTTTAGTTGTAACAATGCATTGCAAAAAACCTGCGGTTTTCAATGTAGCAGCCGGAATTGTAAACACACCTGTGGGCAACATCACCGAATCTTTTTTTATAGGCTCCATCTTCTCTGCGCCCACTTGGTATTTGATTTGGATATTTTTCATCGGGTTGCCATCCTTCAGCACCGTCACTTTAAAAATAGCGGGTTCATTGAGTTTATATAGCCAGTCGCTGTGATCGGGTGCAACAACAACTTTTATGCGTGTGCTTACGGGTTGAGTTAAGGCAACACTGCTGATAAAAATGAGCGCGAGGAAAATGAGATGTTTGTTTTTCATACTGGTTTTATTTTGATGGAAGCTTGGATCAAATATAGGAAAGTTGACTTGCTGTGGGGATCAGAATATTTTGAACGGTATGCCATCTGCTTATAGCTTGGGCAGAGAAGTAGTCGAATAAAAAAAATGACAAAAAATTAAAAGGGTAACAAAAGGGTTAAAATATTTTTTATTCATAAATTTATGGAATCCTAAAAGTAGTGAATGATAAAGGTTATCAAGTATAATGATCTTGCCGATTATAAGCCACAGAAACCAGGCATAGACCGACCGGGATGTATCCGAACTTCAAAAAATAAGAAAAAGAAAAGGGCCTAAGTTCTAGAATTGTTGTACGTCACACAAAACGATTGATTAAAATGAAACAAGAAGACATTGAGTTTGCGTTGGATATGTACGACAAGTATTTGTTTTGGGATTTTAGCCCTGTACAATGCCGATATCTCACGCCTGAACTTGTTGTACCGCGAGTTGTTCGTTATGGTACACTAAATGATGTTATGCGCTTGTTCGTTATTTACCCTTGCGGTGTGATGAGAACTGTACTGGAAAAAGACAGGGAGTTGGACCAAACCGAAAGAGCTTTTCTCACTATGGTAAACGATGCTAGGGATGAATTTGCACCATAATACTGTACGCCCCGAATTATTGTCATTAATCAAGGATGTTTTTGAAGATCCTTTCTTCAGTGGCTATAGGCTTGTCGGTGGAACATCGTTATCGTTGCAGATAGGCCATCGAAGCTCAGTAGATGCCGATTTTTTTTCCGATGGACATGGACAGACGGTGGCAGCACTGAAGAAGCACCTTGTGAAGTTTCAATTCGACTTAAGAAAGGAAGAACCAGATTCTGGCGTCCTTGGGATCACAGGCAGCGGGGTTAAACTTGATGTTTTTGATTACGGTGACCCTTTTGTTCTTCCTGCACTTGAAGTTGATGGTATGCGACTTGCAAGCCTCGTTGATATCGGCTTGATGAAATTGGATGTCCAAAGGCGCAGAAATGCTTGGAAGGATTTAATAGATATTTATCAAATTATTAGGATTCATCCAATTGAGAAATTACTTGAACTTTATCCCAAACGCTACCTTGGTGTGCAGCCTAAACAGTCATTCATGGCGCTCTTGAATAACTTAAAAAATCCACCAGCAGATAACCTTTATCCAAGGGAACTTATGTTTATTCAGATAGAGCCTAGAGTTGTAATTAAGGAATTGACCGAAAAGTGTATGAGGTTAAGTGAGACATTGATCCAGAAAGAAGCACAAATAATCAAGGATAGGGTGAAGCATGATAAAGGAATGCGATTATAAATAGGAAAAAAATGATAGTCACACAAAACGATTGATTATGGGAACAGAATCCATTACCGATGATCAGCACCACAATGTTTCCAACGGTATAACTACATCTTCAAACATTGGGAGCAATAAGCTTGAAATTGCGAATTATTCCGAGAGCGAACTGTCTAAGATTACGGATAGAGGCCAACTCAAGGCGAAGCTTCTTGCAAGGCTTGTCAAGAGAAAACTATTTTGGAGTTATACGGACGAATCAGTTCTAAAAAACGCACCTGATCCATTGATCGTTGAGACAGTAATGAAGTATGGCGACTTAACAGAGCTGACAGCCCTTACCTATATTTATCCCATGGAGCAGCTCAAGGAATTATGGAGAATTTATTTTGGGAAGGAAAAGATTTATAAAAAGGAGGCAAAGTTGGTATCCACTTTTCTTTTCGATTCGCAGCCATAAAATGAGAGGGGTTAGCATAGATACCGAAAATGTACTTGAGAAATTATCTAAATCAGAAATAGTAAAGGGCTACACGCTCATTGGCGGCACAGCACTTTCTTTGTCGTTAGGCCACAGGCTTAGCGAAGATATTGACCTTTGTATATGGGGCAAAACCACAAAGATCCAAGACACTGAAGCGATTTACCAATCACTTGTAGAACTAAGAACAAAAGGAGATGTGGTTATACTCCTGGATTCGGATTTCCAAAAAGACTTTTTGATAGATGATGTGAAGGTTACATTTTTTAATGACCCAACGGAGCATCTTCCCAGTGAAAAACATAAAAGGAAGTATAATAAGCTTTCTATAGCATCAGTGCCAGCGATAGCTGGGATGAAAGCGTGTGTTACCTTGAACAGGGCCAAATTCAGGGACTACTACGACTTGTTTTCAATTGCCTATGGGGGTCATTGCTCTTTGGTAGAGATACTTTCAGAAGCCAACGAATACAAGCCTTATTACAATACGCGAATGATACTTCAGAACATACAATCATTTGCTGACACCAAAGAAGAAAATATTGATCTGTTAAAGCCAATCTACGATATCAAGACAAACGAAATAGAATATTTTTTCCGCCAACTTATAGGTATGCATTCGCGCATGGATAAAAACCAAATCAAGAATATTATGAAGGTAAATAGGATGGAGGAAAACACTAAATACCATGACAGTCAAATCCCAATGAAATTCACATAGTCGGGCTAATCCTTGTACAGTACTTTGTAAGTCATAACATTGGCACAAAGCCATGGTTTTCAACACGATTTGTTCTACTAGGGTTAGCCTACAAAAAAATCGATAATTGAAATTTTCCCCACCTCAAACAAACCATAGGGTAATACATTTCTAATCCCAGAACGGCAACCGCTCCAATTTCACCCCAGAAAATCCCCGCTTTCACCGACTTTTTTTTATCACTCGCCTTTTCGCATCATCCAAGCAACTGCCCGCACGTTACTTTTGATACACAAAACAAAAAAGCTATGAGCAACGACAGAAAAAAAATGAGCAGCAGCTTCTGGGTAGGCGCGCTTGTATTGGCAATAGGCAGTTTATTACTGCTCGATCGGTTGGATTTACTGTACTTTCCGGGATGGCTCTTTTCATGGAAAACACTATTGATCGCATTGGGTGTGATTCTAGGCATAAACAAAAAGTTCGAAGGCATTGGTTGGTTGGTGTTGATTTTGGTGGGTGCCTTTTTTCTCATTGATGACATTCCTGGTTTCCCGTATGACATTGACCGCTATGCTTTTCCTGTGGGGATCATCATTGTGGGCATCTTCATTCTTGGGCGTGCTGTAATAGGCTCTGCTTCGCGGGAGGCAAAAAAAACCCGTTCGGGGGATGGTATATTGACTTTGGACGAAGGGGGGGAAGATTATTTTGACTTAACCACTGTGTTTGGTGGCAACAAGCGCAAAGTGTTTTCCAAAAACTTTAAAGGCGGGCAAGCAACTTGCATTTTTGGAGGAACCGATATTGACCTTTCTCAAGCCGATATCAATGGCACCGTGGTGATTGACGTGGTGCAACTTTTTGGCGGGGTTAAATTAATAACACCTTCCAACTGGGAATTGAAGTCGGAGATTACGGCCGTGATGGGCGGTGTGGAGGACAAGCGTGCCACCCCGCAAGTGTTTGGATCGGGCAAGAAGTTAGTGCTCACAGGGTTTGTTATGTTTGGTGGCATCGACATCAAGAGTTATAACTAACAGGGTTTCGTCATGAACTGGTATATGGCTAAATTGATTTTTCAAGTGAGGAGTGATGCAGGCACAAATACTCCTCGCGTTGATGAGCAGTGGCGATTGATACATGCCGATGAAGTGTCATGGGCTTTTGAAAAAGCTTCGGTGCTTGGCCGGTTGGATGAGAACAGTTTCTTCAAAGGCAATGATGAAATGCCCGTTAGAAAATTTGTTGAAGTGGCTGACGTTCATCTTATTGGTTCTTTAGAAGATGGCGCGAGGCTTTTGTGACATGAAAGCAACCCGTGTAGTATGCAAAATTCTTTTTCAACAGTAAGACTTTGAGCATCAAACTAATGTCCATATCAACGCGATTACCCATACTGGGGGGTGCCATACTCTGGATGGGTTTTCACGCTTGGGTTTTACAAGATGTGTTCAGCTTCGATTGGAGCGTGGCCGCGTGGGACAGTTTTCTTTTTAACACATTCATTTTTAATGGTGCTCTCTTACTTGGGGTACTGCTTAATTATTTACCGAAAGCTGGATTGTTTCAAATCACTATTGGACTAGCGTTGATATTAGCTTTTACAGTGCAGTGGATTTCGCAAGGATTGTTGGTGATGCTGATTGAGGGAAATGCTTTGTACCTGGATTTCCTACTTAAGTCTAAAGAAGTAAGATGGGCCATTGGGTTTGTCATCATTGTCTCTGCCGGTGTTGTCAATATATTTTATATGCGATGGAAGGAGCTACGAGATGGACACAATCAGGAGGCAACCACACACCTGATGGTGAAAGAAGCGGAACTCCAAAAACTTCAATTACAACTTCAGCCTCATTTTTTATTCAACAGTCTTAACTCCATCAACGCCCTCATTATTACACAACCCGATAAAGCCGGTAAAATGGTGCAACAGCTTTCGGATTTTTTGCGCGCCACGTTAAGGCGGGCTGACGAGCAATGGATAACGCTTGCCAAAGAAATTGAATATCTTCAACTGTATTTGTCCATTGAGAAAGTACGCTTTGGCCATCGCCTGAATGTGCAAATGAATTTAGATGAACAAATTGAGTTGTGGTTGATACCACCCCTGCTATTGCAACCGCTGGTAGAAAACGCTATCAAGTTTGGGTTGTACGGAACCACGGGCCAAGTGGTGATACACCT
Source organism: Cyclobacteriaceae bacterium (assembly GCA_043751075.1). GTDB lineage: Bacteria > Bacteroidota > Bacteroidia > Cytophagales > Cyclobacteriaceae > ELB16-189. Next base: position 6,764 of record JAYVAI010000447.1, read on the forward strand.
TTCCACCAAGCGCGAAGGCGATATACTTTTGATCGAAATCTCCAACCCGTTTGACCACGACATGCAGCCCGCAGAAGGGAGCGGTTTTGGTTTGAACGGATTGCGCAGAAGGCTCTACTTGCTGTATGCCCGAAATGATTTGCTTACCACACACCTAGAGGAAAATAAATTTATTGTTCGACTTATCCTGCCCGAAAAATATGATTAAAGCAATTTTGATTGATGATGAACCCTTGGCCTGCGAAGTAATTAAAACTTACCTGAAATATTTTGATGATTTGGAGGTGGTGCAAGTATGCCACGATGGATTTGAAGGTGTGAAAGCCATACAGCAACATCAACCCGATTTGATTTTTTTGGATATTCAAATGCCCAAGATCAACGGCTTTGAAATGCTGGAGCTTTTGGACAACAAACCCTCTGTGATTTTTATCACCGCCTACGATTCGTATGCCATAAAAGCATTTGAGGCAAATGCCGTTGATTATCTGCTCAAGCCCGTGCCCGAAGAACGGTTTCGTGAAGCCGTGCTGAAATGGAAAAGCAAAGTTACCCCCAGTGCGCCCAAGCAGATTGACAGTGTGCTCAACACCATGTCGGCCACTTCGGCTCAGCAAAGCCGCATTGTAGTGAAAACAGGAAGCAAAGTAAAAATCATTTCTGTTCACGACATTCACTTTATTGAAGCCGATGATGATTTTGTAAAAGTGACCACAGCCGAAGGGGCTTTCCTAAAAAACAAAACGATGAGCTTTTATGAACAAACGCTCGACCCGCAACAGTTTGTGCGCGTGCACCGATCGTACATTGTGCAGATCAACCAGATCACTAAAATAGAACCCTATCAAAAAGAATCGCACCTCGCCATTTTGCGCGATGGCAAACAAATACCGGTGAGCAAAACAGGTCATGTGAAACTAAAAGAGGTGCTGGGGATTTGAAGCGTTGATGACAATAAATGGACATAAACACCGCTCATGGGTGGGGGATATATGCACCTTTTATTAATTTAGGTGTATAAATACATGCGT
>JAYVAI010000448.1:0-2961 GCA_043751075.1 Cyclobacteriaceae bacterium
AAAAGATTTTTCACTCCTTCGGGTGCAAGTAAAGTGTTTGCCAAAATGATATTGAAGTGAACAGGTTTTTTTGCTTTGGTAATTTCTTTTCCGAAAGCAAGAAGCATTGTTGTTTTTGCAATCTGCACACTCAACGGATGAATGTCAATTCCGTAAATGTTGGTGCTTAATTCCTCAACAGAAATTTGCGGATTCAATTCTTTGATGCGATGAATGGCAGCACGAAGAAATGAGCCACTACCGCAGGCGGGATCTAATATTTTGTTGGCTGCTTTGAATTGAAATTCATTTACGATTCTCTCGCATAACCAGTCGGGTGTGTAATACTCGCCAAGTGCATGTCGTGTGTCAAGGTCAATCAACTCCTGATAAACGCCTTTCAAAATATCCTCGTCAACATTATTGAAATCGTAAGAAGAAATTTCCTGTGCGATTAAGCGGAAAACTTTTTTCAGTCCGCGAAAGTTTCTGTCAATGCCTATCCAATGATAAAAGTCGTTGTCAACAAAATTCTGAATGTTGTATTTATTGAAGATGCTACCATTGATAATTCCTTTGAGTTCATCTTCTTCAATGTAGTCGTCATTGCTTACTACTGCATACGCTAACATTTTTGAAAACACTGAAAGATATGTGTGAATGAGAAAATTATTTTCGCTTGCATCAAAAGAGCCGTAGGCGATTGAGAGAAACTTTTTCCATTGTTCAAATGACACTTGCACTTCACCAAATTTTTTTACTTCGTTGAAATGTTTAGTCAACTCACGGAATGATTCAATGAACACATTACTTTGATAACCGAATGATTCTTCAATGCGTTTTAATGTTGCTCGTTGTTTTTGTTCTCTGAAAAGAAAACGGTCAATCCAGAAATAAAAATTTTCTGGGTTATGTTCGTTGAGAACAAATGAGGCGGATGGAATTTCATTCAACTTCAATTCATCTTCCTTCAAACTTTCCAAACGGTCAAGTTGCGAAACATCAGGCGAAAAAACTTTCCATGTAATGAAATCGGAAACAATTAAAGTGAAGTTGTATCCTTCGCCTGAATTGAACTGTCCCAGTAAGTAACCTGCCAATTGTTCTTTGGCGTGTTTCAAACTTACTCGCAAATCGTTTTCAAATTCAATTATGATTTTATTGTAAAGAGTGTCGGCACTTCCTTTATGGAGTTTATCTTTTCGTGGAATGTTGAGGACTGTTCTTTCCGCACCAGCACTTATGGCATCAATTATTTTTTCAATTTCCTTTTCTCCCGAATACAAACGGTTGAGTAAATCCTTGAACGCTTCCTTCTTGGTTAATTCCTTGTTCGCGGCTTTAACCTTTTGAAAGTAGGATTTGATTAGTTCCGTTCGTTGTTTGCTCATTGATATTTGCGTTCAATTTTGACACGAAAGTAAGATTAAAAATTATTGGATTTTTAAATTGTTCAAGTTTACCACTGCACTTTCTACGAGGGTGGCGAAAACACGCTTTCACTTTTCTGCGTTGTTTTTTCGTGGGTGGAAAAAAAATGAAAGTGCGTTTTGTGTGGTGGAGTGGATGGGCTTTTTTTACAAATTTATTTTTTGAAGCGTTGGCTTCAAAGCGGTGTCGGTTGTTGTTCGTGTTATCCCAAAAAGTGTTCGGTCAAAGCACTACAGTTTCAAGTTTGCAGGGTGCTATATCAGTTGCATATCGCCCAACAAAATAGCTTCATCCACACCCCAAATTTTTCTTCAAGTCCCGTTGCGGCAAACCCCCAAAATCAAACGGATTTTCTTTTTCGGATTCTATAGGAACAGGCTTTTTAGGTACTTCTTTTTCCGATTTGGTGGTCTTCTTGATTTTCTTTTTCACCCCCGAAAATAATCATTGCGCAACTGTTGCCCTACTCCTATATTGCCGTTGTTTAAAATCAATCTAAATAGGAAGTGGCAAAAACCAAAAGTGTAGCAAACATGGTTCCTGGCGAAACAGCCGTGATATCGGGCTTTACAGATGATGAGATTTCTATAAAACTTCTGGAAATGGGGTTTTTGCCCGGCACTATTGTCCGCTTCAACTTCACGGCTCCCCTTGGCGATCCGGTTTGCGTAAGCGTGTCGGGCTTCGACCTTTCACTGCGAATATCAGAAGCATCAACCATCACTATTTTAAATTAATGGCTGGCCAAAGGCTCTTACGCATTGCACTGGCAGGGAAACCAAACTCTGGTAAATCATCTTTGTTCAATCAGCTCACCGGCTTAAACCAAAAGATCGGAAACTTCCCGGGCGTAACGGTTGACAAGCGAACGGGCACGTGCAACCTCGATGATAAGACGCAGGCAGAGATCACCGATTTGCCAGGCATATACAGCCTCTATCCCAGAACACTGGATGAAAAAATTGTAGCCGAAATATTTGCCGACAAAAAGGGCAAGCATTATCCTGATTGCGTAGTGCTGGTGGCCGATGCCACTAACCTAAAGAATTGCCTGCTGCTGCTCACACAACTTATCGATTTGAAATTGCCCACGGTGCTAGCACTGAACATGATGGACCTGGCCGCAAAGTCGGGTCAGAGCATTGACTTGAAAGCGTTGGCTTCGTCCTTGGATGTTCCCGTGGTGATGATCAATGCGCGCAGTGGCCAGGGCGTTGATGGATTAAAACAACTGTTGACAACCACCCGCAAGCCCTCGTCCAAAACTATTTTTCAGCTTGAGAGTGAGATCAAAAATGTTGTCAATAAAATTAAGGAGCACTTTCACCTGGCCAATGAGTATGAAGCATATCAGTTTTTGCAGCAAACAGAAACCCTCGTTTTTCTAAGCAACGATGAACGTGCCTTTATTTATGCCGAAGCGAAAGCAAATAATTTCTTTCAGCACAAATATCAGGGAGCCGAAACGGTGATGCGCTATGGCTTCATTCAAGACTTGCTCAATAAAGTCATCCTCAAAACATCAGACCCTGAATGGAAAAAATTTTCTTA
>JAYVAI010000449.1:0-2960 GCA_043751075.1 Cyclobacteriaceae bacterium
CCATCATTGTCAACGGAGCCCGGGTTGATTTCAATAGTGCCATCTCCATCACCATCCTTGGCCGTGCTCAGGCTTATGCCTCCTTTTATCGTGCTGAACAATCCGTCAAGCGCAAGGTTGATGACCATCGGTGCGGTATTTCCATTTATTACCAAATCCGTAGCGGCATCTGCAAAGTCAATTTCAAATTCTTCGTCTGTGTCATGCCAAAAGATAAAGGGCTTTCCGTCAATGGTGCCGGTGATCAATATTGATTTCCCGTTCATAACACCAGCCTCGGTGCTTTTATGAAGTTTAAATTCAACTTCCTCATATCTGGCATTGGGCAGGTTTACGGTAGTGATCAACTGCTCCACGAAAGCATTTTGCTCCAGCACATCCAGCAAAAAGGGACCTTTTAGTTTCACATCGTTGTTCGAATCATAAGCCGAGTCCGTTTTAAAATGGCTGTCTTCTTTATCAAACTCAAACTGAATCTCCTTGATATTTATTTTTATATCAGTAATAACGCTGGTGGCCGCCACCCGGCCATTGATCGTGTTACCACTTGCGGAGGTCGCATCTATTTTCAAAGCGACAGCACCCGCGGTAGGTTCATCCTTGTTGCATCCAACAAATAGCCCTGTACCCAGCAACATGGCCGCCATAAATTGAAATCCACTTCTTTTCTTTGTTTTCATAATTTTGCTTTTTAGTTTTTAAGGTTTTGTAAGCCCTTGTGCTGTATAAAACAGGCAGAGGCACGTAACTCCTACTATTTTTTAAAATATTTTTTAAATTGCCGTAAACCTGAACTTAAGATGGGCGTGGAAGATGAGGAAAATGTGTGCGATGAAGGTATTTTCAATACCCTCTTCAAGGCACACGCTACGGATTTGCATCACTTTCTATATTATAAATATGGCAAGGGCAACAATCCGCAAGACCTGGTACAGGAAGCTTTTATAAAATTATGGGCCAATTGCAGCAAGGTGACACCCGATAAGGCACGAGGATTTTTATTTACCGTGGCCAACAATCAAATGCTGAATGAACTGGCCAAGCAGAAAACGGTCTTACGCCATGAGCAAGAAGCACCTTCCACACAAAACAACGAATCACCAGAGTTTATCCAAGAAGAAAATGAATATAGGAACAGACTTGAACAAGCCATCGCCAATCTTACTGAAGAGCAGCGCGTTGCCTTTTTGCTCAACCGCATAGAAGGCAAAACCCACCAGGAGATTGCCGACATGCTGGGCATTTCGCGCAAGGGCGTGGAGAAACGGATTTATACAGCGTTGGCCATATTATATGAAAAGGTTGGAAAATTTTAAAAAAATAGTTCACAACGGGAGGGGGAGTTTGCTTCGCTCATCGGTTATAACCCTGACACAATCATGACGGAACGCGAAAACTATATTATTATCAAGTGGATGGAGGGCACCCTTAGCGGGGATGAAAAGAAAAACTTTGAACAAACGCCCATATTCAAAAAGGTGGAGCGGATGCTCAACATGCTGAATTCTTTCAAGGCTCCTGAATATAATGTGGAGGAAGGCTTTGAGAAATTGAAGGCAAAGCTTCCGCACAAATCTGATAAGACACCACAAGGCCGCTCCTTCACCCTGATGCCGTGGCTAAGCCCCATGCTAAAGATTGCTGCCATTTTAGTTCTTATTGTTGGCGGCTACTTTTTGATTTCGCCCGAAAAACCTACCAAAATCAAAACATTGGCATCTCAAAAAACCGAGGTCACGCTTCCCGATCTGTCCTCGGTTCAATTGAATGCCTCGTCACAAATTTCTTATTTGAAATCCGGATGGGAAGACAATAGAAAAGTGGTGCTTGCCGGTGAGGCTTTCTTTAAAGTGGCCCAGGGTTCCCGGTTCGATGTGCAAACTGATGGCGGTACGGTGAGCGTGCTGGGCACACAGTTCAACGTGAAGAACAGAAAGGGTTATTTTGAAGTTGCCTGCTATGAAGGACTCGTTGAGGTAGTGAGTGCGGCCACTACCGTTAAACTTTCGGCAGGAAATATTTTCAGGATTGTGAATGGAGTGATAGCCTACGATGAAGTGCATTCGGTGCTGGTGCCCAGTTGGATGCGCAACGAGAGCACATTTAAAAGCATTCCTTTCGACCACGTTATCCGCGAACTGGAACGGCAACATAACGTGATGGTTTCCACCGAAAATGTTGATACTGCCCAATTGTTCACCGGCAAATTCAGCAACTCGGACCTAACCCTCGCTTTGAAATCAATTGCCAACCCGTTTAATTTGACCTACCAAGTAAACGGCAAAAAAATTGTACTCTACGGCAGCAGTAAGTAAAAAAGTCCTTCTTGGTTTTTTTTTCTTGTTTGCAATGTACCCTGTCTTCCCACAGGTGCCACAAGTGGGCGGGCAGCCGTTAATAAATATTTTGATCGAAGTAGAGAACCGCTATTCGGTTACGTTTTCGTTTGCCGATGACAATATCAACGGCATTGCCCTTTTGCCACCACCCAAAAATTTAACACTTGAAAGCACCTTACGCTACCTGTCGGAAAAATCCGGCCTCGCCTTCAACCAACTAAGCGAGCGCTATATTTCCATCAGTGTTTCAAAATCCACCAGCACAACCATTTGTGGCATCCTGCTTGCGGGCGATACGAAAGAAAAAATTTCTGGGGCTACCGTTCAGTCTTCAAATGCACAGGCAGTAAGCAACCAGCGTGGTTATTTTGAGATGAAAGATTTAGGGGCTGAAGAAGTTTTGCAAATACGCTACATGGGTTACGGGCCAATGACCATACCAGCAAAAGAGTTTATCGGACCCTATTGCCGTTCTATTGTTTTACAACCACAGTTCACCTCGCTGGAAGAAGTGGTGGTATTGGATTTTATTACGAAAGGCATTGAAAAGAGAATGGATGGAGCTTTTGAAATCCGTGGCGAAACACTAGGTATTCTTCCAGGCCTCACCGAGCCCGATGT
>JAYVAI010000450.1:0-7733 GCA_043751075.1 Cyclobacteriaceae bacterium
TCAGATTTTCCAACGCCTTGTGAGTGTCGGGATGCTGGCCCAACCCGGGCCCAATGCCCACCACCGAAAATTTTTCATCCGCAACATCGTCCGAAAAATGATCCTCTGAAGTGTCTATCATCGCCATCACTTCGCACACGGTAGTTTGAACAATGACGTAACCACTTTTGGGAACATGGACTGTGAGCAAGCCCACACCCGAGCGCATGGCTGCTCTTGCCGCAAGCACACACGCACCCATTTTTCCGGTTGACCCGGCAATCAACAAAGCATGCCCGAATTTTCCTTTGTGATCGAATTTGTTCCGGGGCTTAAGTATGCCTCTTACCGCTTTTAAGGAAGTTAAAAAATACGGAGTGATTATCTCTTTTGTTTTCTTCTTGCTCAAACCAATATCCACAAGGTGCCATTCGCCTGTGAACATATTATTTTCCGGCATCAGAAAAGCAAGTTTCGGAAATTGAAAGGAGATGGTATGGTCGGCATTAAAAACTGTTCCCTCCGAATGTTTATCGGCATACATGCCCGATGGAATATCCACAGAAATTTTTATGGCTTTGGTTTGATTGAGGCAGTTGATCACATCGGCATAAACACCATCCACCGATCGCGACAAGCCAGAACCAAAAATAGCATCCATTAAAATTGAGCAGTCGTCAAAAATATCCGGGCTTACATTTGCCGTGATTTCAGTAACGGAGATTTTATTTTCGATGCGTTTTAAATTGGTTTGAAAATCGGAAGTCTCTGTTGCCGCACCGCGCACAATCCAAACCTTTACGGGATAATTAAATTCCTGGAGCACTCTGGCTATGCTCAGGCCATCGCCTCCATTATTTCCGGTGCCGCATACAATCCCAACCCGGTGCGACACATCATACCGCTCCACAAACCAATTGACAAAAGCCTTGCATGCCCGCTCCATCAGATCAATGGAAGCAATAGGTTCATGTTCGATCGTATATCGGTCGAGTTCTTTGGTTTGGGCTGAGTTAAATATTTTTATCATCGAGACTAAATTACAATTATTATCGTTTTGATCTGCATGAAACTTATTACACTGCTTTTTCTTTTGGTGTCATTTGTCCATTCAAATGCCCAATCCGATTCACTCTTGCTCAAAAGAAAGTATGAAACTGGCACCATCTACTTTAGTGGAAGAGGGTATATAAAAAATGAAACCAGCTATCGGTTGAAGTACCTGAAATATGAATTCAATGAATCGAAGCAAGGGCAGTTGATGTATGAAATGGCAAGATCGGATAAGAGAAAGTTCGTTTTCTTTTATGCCACCTCTTTAGTTGCTATAATTGTTAGCCCAATCGTGAGCAAGCAAAACAACCAGTTGGCAGCAGGGCTACTATTAGGTGGAATGATTTCGCTTGGGGTTTCAATAAATTTTTCAATCAGTTCCATCAACAAAATGTACAAGGCTGTCTGGTTTCGCAACCGTGATGTTATTCTTCAAAAGAACTAGTGTCGTGTCAACCTAAAATTGCCAGAATAAAAAAAACCCTTCAAGGGTTTAGAACTCTTGAAGGGTTTGGCGACATTTTTTCGTTGACATCAACCTAGCGATCCACCTCTCCCAGCACAATATCAATAGAACCTAAAATTGCAATCAGATCGGCAATCAAAACACCTTTGCTTATTTCCGGCAGCACCGAAAGATTGACAAACGAACATGCCCTGGCCTTGCACCGGAACGGGATGTCACTTTTTCCATCGGCACGAAAAAAGAATCCCAATTCGCCTTTGGGATTCTCAGCACGCACATATAACTCTTGCGCCTTGGGGCGAATTTTTTTTGGAACCATTGCCTGCGGATCGAACTCCCGTGTGCGCTTATGCTCGCCCTCCAATTTTTCAATACATTGCTCCATGATTTTTAGCGACTCCTCTATCTCGCGCATGCGCACCCACGTGCGATCCCAGCAATCGCCCACGTGCCCCATTTTTCCTTCTCCTATCGGAATTTCAAATTCCAGTTCGGGATATACCGAGTAGCCATCCACCCTGCGCAAATCAAACCGAAGGCCCGAGGCGCGGAGCATGGGGCCCGTTACACCACAATTGATGGCGAGGTCAAGTGGCAGCACACCCACGTTGGCAGTGCGGTCAATAAAAATTTTATTGTTCACCAACAACGTTTCCAACTCTTTTACTTTCGGACGAAAATATTTTATAAACTCTTTGCAGCGTGGTTCAAAGCCTACGGGCAAATCGTAATACAATCCTCCTATCCAAATATAATTGTACAACATACGTGCACCACTGGCCCACTCCAACAAGCGAAGTATGTGCTCGCGATCGCGCATGACCCAGAAAAAAGGAGTGAACGCACCCAAGTCCAACCCATACGTGCCCACAGCAATCAAGTGCGAGGCGATGCGGTTCATCTCGGCTACAAGCACGCGAATGTATTCTACCCGTTTGGGAATTTGTTCGGTAATGCCAAGCATCCGTTCAACACCCATCGCATAAGCATGCTCAGAATTCATGGCCGCCACATAATCCATCCGATCGACAAAGGGGATCACCTGATTGTAAGGAAGGCTCTCGGCATGTTTTTCAAAACACCGGTGCAGATAACCAATGTGCGGAATTACTTCTTTCACAATTTCTCCATCCGATAAAACCTCCAATCGCAGCACACCGTGGGTGGATGGGTGCTGGGGCCCCAGGTTGAGTATCATCTCCTCCCGCTTCAGTTCAGTTACCTTGAACTTGTTTGGCTCGGAGTCAATTAAGTTATCGGGCCGATATGTGTATTGTTGTTCCTTCAATGAATGATTGATAGTTGACAATGGACAATGGATAATTGATAATGGATAGTGATTACTGTTTTAACTTTGATGTTTTTATTGAGGCAGTTAAGATTTTAATCAATTCGGTACATTTTAAAAGATAACCTTCTCCCTTTTCAGATTCAAGAATTTTAGAATCTATTAATAACCGAATCCAGTAATGTGTTTCATTGGCCTGCTTGTTGGCAATTGAAAGTTTATGAATAAAATCCGCTTTAGATTCCGCCTGATTTGCTTCCTCCACCAATGCGCCAATTGAGGTTCCGCTTCTCAGCAGTTGCTTTGAAAGAACAAATTCACGCTCTTCTTGCAAAGTCAAACATACCATTACAATCTGCAACGCAAAAGAATAGCTCTTTTGTTTAAGAACATTTTCCTCTTTCTTCCTTATCAATTCTCCATTGTCCATTATCAATTTGTTAGTATTCTATTCTCACCCCCCGATAATATTCTTCATGCTTATAATCTTTTCGTAAAGGATTTCCTTTCCAATCGGCTGGCAATAATATCCTTCTCAGGTCGGGATGGTTTTTAAAAATTATTCCAAACATGTCGAACACTTCACGCTCCAGCCAGTTGGCAGATTTCCAAATTGATGTCACACTTTCTATTTCAGGATTTTCGCGCGGCAACATTACTTTGAGTGCCAGCGACTGATTGAAAGGGATAGAATATAAATGATAGATCACTTCCATCGTTCCGGCTTCGGGGCCATTGTCTATTCCGGTGATGCAGGAGAGCATATCGAAATAGGTTGAAGGATTTTGATGAAGGTAGAGAGCCACTTTCAATAACTCATTTACTCCAACTTTATAGGTAGCCGGTGTGGAATGGGCAATCACTTCACCATTGAGCTGCCTGAGGATAACGTCTAATTCCATTATGATTTGATATGCTTGGTGAGAAATACTTTCAGTTGCTCAAGGTATGGGTTTCTTAAATCCCAAAGGTTTTGATCTTTAAAATTCCTTTTTGAGATTTTTGTCTCCGCAAACAACAAATCAAGAAAAGCATATATTTTTGTTTTCTGAGCAGGCAGGTTTAGTTTCAGCTTCAATTTGTTTCCTTCCAGGCAGTCAATGTATTCAGAAAAGCAATCCACGATAAATTTCTTCTCGGGATTGATTATGTTTTCCAAAAGGATTTCAAAATTGCCCGAGTCTTTATTATTGGGGAATAAGAAATAATCAAATTCAACATTAATTGAATTTTTTATTCCCATTAATGCTTGTCTTTTGGAATCCATTGAACTGTCGGAATCAAAAATCACAAGATTTGAAAAACCTTGATCGGAACTTTGAACAAACCTTTCCCTAAACTTTGACAAATTATCTTTTCCACCAGTTTCAATAAGTTGATTGCTTGGAATAGATACTCCGAAAATCTCTTCAACATATTGGTGAAGAAAATTTTTATCAGAATCCCCCTCAACGAATATAGTAGCATGAAATTTCATCGTGCACCACCCCTTACATCATTGCCCATTGTGATATTCGCTTCCAGATGATCAAATGGATATGTGTAGGCTTTAACTGATTTATCGGGTAGCTCTACCAGTGAAATGCTTCTTGCCTCACTTTGATAAGATTTCATTTCGCTATCTGATAAAACCTCAACAAAATATCTGATACATTCCTCATTGTGGGTAGTCATAAATAATTGGACATCATTTTCTTTTGCAGCCTTTAGTATCGTCTTCCAAAAATCCTTGAATCGGCTAAAATGAATGCCAGTGTCAATTTCATCAATCATTAATCTCTTGCCCCTGTTGATCAAAATCTCAATCAGTATTCTAAAAAGTTTAAGAACCCCGTCACCAAACAAGGCAAGCGGTATGGTAGCATTTAAGTTGGTTTGTGATACTACCAGGTAACCAAACTCATTGGGATCAGGAGATGATAATTGAATCTCGTCAATGTCAGGAATGATAATTTTTAGGGATTCAATCATCCGCTTCCTTGAAACCCTGCTTTTCAAAATCTCGGCCGAGAAGTAAGTTGTTAAATCCTTGCCGTGGCCTTTGTAGAAAGGAATGAATGGTGTGTTGATAGATGGATTAAGTGACGCGGGATCATTAAAATGGTAGGCGGTGCTGTCATTGGGGATACCCTTAATTGAGACTCTTTGATTTGTCTTATCAAACTCTACGCCAAATGCACTTTGCCGTCCATTAACAAAACTGACTTTGTAATCAATGGCGTACTTTAATTTGTCGAGGCTCAATTCCTTGTTTGAATATAAATCCAAGTCTTTGTACAAAAATTTCTCCTTCAGACTTCTATGGGTAAGAGCAACAAATAAATTGTTAAAGAAAAGCCAAGTTGGCTCACTAAATAGCAAGGCTTCCAACACACTTGTTTTACCAACATTATTGTCGCCAACAATCAAATTGAATTGACCTAGATTGGCCATTTCGAACGTTTCAAATCTTTTAAAATTTTCAACTTTAAATGAAGTAATGTGGTTGCTGGTGTCTGCCATGCTTCTAATTTATCCTTTATTTTTTATTTTCCACTAACTTTTCAATAGCTACAGGCCTCATTCTGCTCTCGCTCCTGATTTTTTCATGCAGTTTCAGAATACCTCCTATCAACGCTTCGGGTCTCGGTGGGCATCCCGGCACATACACGTCCACCGGAATAATCCTGTCAACACCTTTCACCACGTGATAGCCGTGCTGCCAGTATGGGCCTCCACAATTCGAACAGGAGCCCATCGAAATTACATAGCGGGGTTCCGCCATTTGTTCATACAATTGTTTTATGCGGTCGGCCATTTTAAAAGTGACTGTGCCAGACACAATCATCACATCGGCTTGGCGCGGAGTGGCACGGGGCACCATTCCAAAACGGTCCATGTCATACACGGTGCCACCCGTGCTCATAAATTCAATCGCGCAACAGGCCAATCCAAAAGTCATGGGAAATAAGGAGGACAAGCGCGACCAATTGAGCAGGTCGTCAACTTTGGTGATGATCACTCCTCCATTTTCAAATTGCTGATCGAGCAAACCTTTCATAGTTTCTATTCCTTGGCGGGATGTTTCAGATTATTGAATTTTTTATTTACCATCTCATACAAATGAGGTGGCACGGGCGATTTGTAATCCGATTTCTGCGGTTTGGATTGTATCCAATCCAAGTGGCCCATTCGCCACACGTAGGCAAGGCCCACGCCAAGCACCAACATAAACACCAGCATTTCAGCAAAAGCAAACCAACCCCACGCACCATCAGTTTGGTTGTTCAATTCTGCGTTTGCAAAAACGGTTGACCACGGAAACAAAAAGACAATTTCCACTTCAAACAAAATAAAAACCAACGCGAGCACATAAAATTTAATGTTGAATTGAACCCTTGCCAGGCCTTGTGGCGTTTCGCCACTTTCGTAGGTAGTAAGTTTCTGTGTGTTGGGCCGGCTGGGCCTAATCAGTCGTGAGGTGAACAATGCCAGGGCAACAAAAAATATTCCGCCTATGGCAAAAAGCAGTATCTGTGTCAATGGAGATAGATAGATATCTGTGCTTTGCATTTTGAATCAAAGATACTGTTTGATGTTACAACCAACAACTGTGGGCTAAGGTATGCAGGGAAATCGCTTTTAAAAATATTCCTGCATTTCGTGCCATGACAATCCATCTCTTAAACACAACTTTTTACGTGGCACGATTAAATGCTCACCATTTTACCACGGGCTGAAGCCCGTGGCTACAAATGTGCCGCTCCTACGGAGCTGTTATTTTTAAAAGCGATTTCCCTGCTAAGGCATGATGTAAATTTAAACTTGTTGAGCAACGAGTTACCAAATCAGCAGTTGACATAGGCTGCCATTATCTAAGTGCAACAACAGGTAGAAATTATTACTGCCTGATCTGCTTTACCAAATTGAAATAAAACCTTTCCAGCAACCGCAAATCTTTGGTGATGATTTCGGCATTGGCTTTCAGACCCTCCCGATATTGAACTTGTTTCTTGTAAGTGGTTGTAAGCCCCATGGGAAGATTGACTTTGGCTACATATCCCTTTTCGTCCGGTATGTGATTGATGGCTTCAATCTCTCCGGCAATGAAGCCATACTCTTGAAATGGATATGAGTCCAATTTAAGAAGCACCGATTGCCCCAAAGAAACTTTGCCGAAGTTGGCTTGGGGGATCGTAACCTCAGCATAATATTGGCTTTCGGCTGGGTTGATAAAACAGATCGGTTTGCCTGCCTCCAATTGCTGGTTTTCCTGGACAAATGATGCAAATGCGACTTTGCCTTCTATGGGCGCAGTGAGAACATATTTATGTTTCCAATCCTCCACCTGGCTTTTAAAAGTGTTGAGCGATTGAAGAAAAATCAACCGTTGTTGATAGATGTTATTCTCCAATTCCAATATCTCCTTTTCCTTTTCTGCTTGCTGGCTTTGGTTGCTGATGATTGTCGCCTTGATTTGGGGCAACGACAGTTTTTTATTGATGAGCTTGCTTTGCTCAAGGCGGTAATCAAAATCGGAAATTACTTTTTCGTCTTTCAATGATTGATTGGCATCGAATGTCTTTTGGACGAGCTCAAGGTCTTGCTCCTGCAACTTCATTTGCTCGATTAAGTTTCTATTCAGCTTTTCCAAACTAGATTTGTCATTCAGTAGCATGGCATGTTTCTTCAAGTAAAACCCGCCCTCCAAATAATTATTGAGCGAAAGCCAGGCTTGTGAAAATATCTGATACCCAGATTGCAATTCACCCAACTGGGTAGGTGTACCTACAAAAAAAAATTTAATCTGGACTGTGACTTCATTATTGACCAGGTTCTGTATAGAATCCAGGTTGGAGGCCAACAGCAAAACCTGATCATGATTGGCTGTTGACTCTATGTAGCCTAAAACCTGACCTTTACTTACTTGCTGCGTTTCAGCCATATTCAGTTTCACAAGTTTGCCAT
>JAYVAI010000451.1:0-2951 GCA_043751075.1 Cyclobacteriaceae bacterium
CCAAGGCACTCGTTTGCTGATCCAATGTCTTTTGTAGGGTCTCAATCTGTTCGTATAGTTTTTCTTTGTTTATCATGGCTTTGGGGTTTTTTAACCAAATTTAACAATATGCATTTTGTCGTACACCCTCCGGTAAGTTATTTCTCCAACAAACCAGAAGAAGGCAAGGATGAAATAAAATTTACATTCAAGGGGGTGACTTATCTTTTTGCCTCGCAACAGAACCTTACAAAATTCAAAGCCAGCCCCGATAAATATGAGCCCGCCTATGGTGGCTGGTGCGCTTATGCTATGGGCGAAACGGGGGAGCAAGTAAAAATAGATCCTGAAACATTTAAAATTGTGGATGGAAAACTTTACCTTTTTTATAACTTTTGGGGAAACAACACCCTCACGGATTGGAACAAAAGCGAAGGACCGTTAAAAACAAAAGCCGATCAACACTGGAAGAAAATTGTTCAATAAACACTTAGTGAGATTGTCAAAATAACTTGTGCCATCACTTCGGCAAGGGATAGTAGTGGAAAGCTCCGCCTTGCGAGCGCCCTCGTTTAATCGGGGCCCGAAGCGCGTGAGTTTGTGCGTGTGGCGGACTTGGAACGCCCGCCTGACCGGACGGGCAGGGATAGCCCGGTGGCCCCGAAGTTTCGGGGCCAGGCCGCCAAAGATGTTGAACACTGTACAAGTTATTTTGGAAATTTCACTTAGCAACCTTCTACTGTTTACATACTGATTTCGTTTATCTTTGCAACTTCATAATTTTACCATACAATGATCCAGCTTTCCCAGGCAGCCAACCATATTTTGAAACAATTGTCTGATGTAATTGATCAGATCACTGAGGAAGATTTTCGCAAACCCTCGGTGGAACTGAATGCAACCATAGGCCAACACCTGCGCCACACCCTTGAATTTTTTATCTGCCTTGAACAGGGTTATAGCTATGGAATAGTCAACTACGACAAGCGGGTTCACAACCAGGCTATGGAAAACGACAAGCTCATAGCGTTGCACACAATACGCCAAGTGCAGGAATTTGTAACTGTCAACCAAGCAGATAAGCCGTTGCAATTGGAAGTAGGATATTCGCTAAGCAGCGATGCGTGTGTTTCCGTAAGCACCAACTACATGCGCGAACTTATCTACAACATAGAGCATGCCGTGCACCACATGGCCATTATGAAAATAGGGATACGTGAAGTGGCCGGTTATGTCGCGTTGCCATCCGATTTTGGCATTGCCGTTTCCACCATCCGCTATAAGGAGGCCGAGCTTTCGGTGCAATAGTTTACAATTGGCAAAAGTAAATTTTTTTAGAAGCAAATTTTTAATCAAGCTCACCTCGTGGGAATATTGGCCCTTCGGGATCATTCAAGCTCCGTTGTTTTTTATGTGGATGTGGTACTCGCTGAAAGAGCGATCGCTGTTTTATTTCTCGGCCTCCAATCCCACCATACTCACCGGGGGCATGATGGGCGAATCGAAATACGAGGTGCTGAAGCTGGTGCCCGATGAAGTAAAGCCAAAAACCACATTCGTTTCAGTGCCATCTTCAGTGGAAACTGTATTGGGACTCATGCAGCAAAACGGATTCACCTTTCCGGTGATTTTGAAACCCGACATGGGCGAGCGCGGCTGGATGGTGCGAAGGATAAAAAGCGCAAAGGAAATTGAATCTTATTTAAAAGAAATTAACGTTGATTTCCTTATACAGGAATTGATCGATCTTCCTTTGGAGTTTGGTGTGTTCTATGTACGGTTTCCCTCGCACCAACATGGGGTTGTTAACTCAATCACGGGTAAAGAATTCCTCACCATTACAGGCGATGGAAAAAAAACGTTGTTGCAATTGATCTTCGAAAAAGACCGGGCACTTATTCAATGGAATGTGTTGCGCACCGAATATGCCGACCGATTGGAAGAAATTATTGAGGCTGGAAAAAAAGTTGAATTGGTCTCCATCGGCAATCACTGCTTAGGCACTACTTTTTTAAATTGCAACCATCTGATCTCACCCAAGCTAAACCGCTCCTTTGACGACTTGAGCAAACGGATAAACGGATTTTATTTCGGGCGTTTTGATTTGCGCTGTGGTTCGGTGGAGGATTTGCAAAACGGCCATGTAAAAATCATGGAACTGAATGGATGCGGGGCCGAACCCGCCCATATCTATCATCCTGGTTCTTCGCTGCTCAAAGGAATAGGTGTACTGATCACCCACGGGCGAAATCTTTATCGCGTAAGCAAAGAAAACCACGAGCGAGGAGTTCCTTATCTTTCCTGGAAGGAAGGCAAACAGATTTATAAGCAGGTAAAAAAACAGATGGCTCCCAAAGTATGATCGTTCAGGTTTTTTTGGCGGGCCTCATTTTCAGTTTTCTGGGATCGATACCTCCGGGCACTCTTAACCTGGCGGTGTTGCAATTGGGCATGGAGCATAAAATAAAAACTGCCCTTCGGTTTTCTGCGGCAGTTGCCATCATCGAATATCCGTATGCGTGGATTGCGGTAGTGTTCGAAGATTGGGTCACCGCTTCGCCCGTGATCGTTGACAACTTTCAATTGATAACAGCTATTGTAATGATTGTGATAGGCGGGTTCACGCTGTGGTCGGCACGCAAGCCGAGCGAGTTCGCAGTAAAGTTTAATGAAAGTGGTTTTCGCAGGGGCATTGTGCTCAGCATTCTCAACCCTATGGCCATTCCATTTTGGATCGGCATCACGGCATATTTAAAAGCACAAGGTTGGATAGATTTATCTTCTCAAGCCTTGTTGCACAGCTACGTGTTGGGCACTTCGGTGGGCGTGATCATCCTTTTGATCTTGTTTACTTTTTTGGCGAAGCAATTGTCATCGTATGTAAAAGACAACCGCTATGTAAAGTTGGTGCCGGGGTTTACGTTGCTCGTGCTGGGGCTGTATGCGTTTGTGAGGTATTTGATTTAAACCTT
>JAYVAI010000452.1:0-7701 GCA_043751075.1 Cyclobacteriaceae bacterium
GATGAACATGGGTTTTGTGTTTATTGGGTTCAAAGATACGAAAGTGAGTCCTTTGGATTGCTTATGTCCGTTTCAGGGGAGCATTACAGATTGCCCGTCAATACAAAACGTAAAAAGGCTTGCGGCAAATTGATTTCCTTCTCATCTGTTTATTATCAATTGCAAATCCCCTTAGTGGATATTTGGATGACTCCTACCGGGAATTCTACAATGATTCAGCAATAAGCTCGGCCAAGTCTTTCACTTTTACTTCGGCTTCTTTCTCTTTGTTTTTCATTCCATCGGTCATCATGGTCATGCAGAATGGGCAAGCGACCGCCACGGTGGTTGCGCCTGTGGCGAGCGCTTCCTCGGTGCGCGCAATGTTTATGTCTTTGCTCCCTTTCTCTGGTTCTTTAAACATCTGCGCTCCGCCTGCCCCGCAGCACAAGCCGGTAGTGCGGCACCGTTTCATCTCCACTAAATCTGCATCCAATGCCTGCAGAACTTGGCGAGGTGCTTCATAAATATTATTGGCGCGGCCCAGATAGCACGAGTCGTGATAGGTAATTTTCTTTCCTTTAAAAGCTCCTCCTTCTTTGAGTTTGATTTTTCCGTCATTGATCAGTTGTTGAAGAAACGTGGAGTGGTGGATGACATCGTAATTTCCGCCCAGCTCGGGGTATTCATTTTTCAATGTGTTGAAACAATGCGGGCAAGCTGTCACAATTTTTTTTACTCCATATCCATTCAGCACCTGAATGTTGCTCAGGGCCTGCATCTGAAAAAGAAATTCGTTGCCGGCCCTGCGTGCAGGATCGCCCGTGCAGGTTTCTTCTGTGCCCAGCACCGCGAATTTTGTTCCTACGGCATTCAGGATTTTTACGAATGCCACTGTCACCCGCTTGGCGCGATCGTCAAACGATCCGGCACAGCCTACCCAAAAAAGTATTTCGGGGGTTTCGCCTTTGGCAGTGAGGTCGGCAAGGGTTGGGATGTTCATTTTTGATTTAAGATTTTAGATTTAAACTCCGAATTGACTGAGCGATGATCTATAATTTTTTATTGCCTTTTCTTTTTTGTTCAATGAGGGATTGGATTTTCTTTTCACGCTGCATCATCGCTTGCTCTTTAGTAATCAATAATTGATTCTGGTAATTTGTGATTGCCTCTTTAAGAGATGTACAATATTCACTGTAGGATTTTCCAGGGGCATAGCGGATAGACTCGTCCCTTTCAAATACCTCAGGTTTGAGGAGGATGGCAAAAACTGCACTTACTGTGTAGTATGGATAACGGATTTTAAAGGTTGAGAGGAGTTTGTCCAGAGGCTGATGCTGCATGATTTCGGCCAAATCAGAAAAATCTTTTTCAACCCTTCGACCAAAAAGGGCTTCACACTTAAAAGCAAAAATATCTTCGGTGGTAGCCATGCGAATGCCGTCAACAATATTTGGTTCAGTCGAATAGGGTACTTTCCAATCATACAAATCAACTTTAACACCATTTATCATGGCAGCCAACCCGAGTTGTTGAACACGATTGATTTGAAAATTATTTGAAAAATTAGAACGAAGGATTTCGACTAACTCATTTGGTTTTGGCGCCCCTCCTCCGGCAAACAAATCAATATCCACGGATGAACGATGCCCTAATTGCAGAGCCAACCCTGTACCGCCTACCAACCTGAAAATTCTGAGCTCATCAATTTTCATTAATTGAAGCAACGTGCTTCTCAAATCTTCGGACACCATTTCATAATGCAGTGTCATACCGTATGGAATTGCTTTTGCCCGAACGATTGAAAATCTTCTTTCTTTACACTTAAAAATGCTGAACCAAAAATCATGGCGCTTTCCTGTAGGTAGAATGATTTCTTCAACACCTCCCGGCAATTTTCCTTTCCATAATAAGCCATCACCACAGCCATGTCCTCTAAATCCCCGCGTTCAAAAGTCCGTATGATAATTTTTTCATAGTTCTCCACGTCATCAAGTTTGGACCGGTCGCTGTCCCAGAATAAATGAGCGGGTAGTTGATTCACAATGTAGTTCATGGTTTGATCTCTTTGGCCCAATTAAACCGGTCGGCAGGTGAAAACTTCCACGGGGCAAAACTCGTCTCAATGTTTTGAAACATACTGTTCAATTGGGCTGGCGATCCGGATTCTTCCATCGCCACATAGCGTCTCAATTCCAAAATTATTTCGAGCGGGTTGATCAGCACCGGGCAAGCCTCCACGCATGCATTGCAACTGGTGCAGGCGTTTATTTCTTCTTTGGTGATGTAATCGTTCAGCAAAGTTTTACCATCTTCTGGAATAACCTCACCCCCTGCCCCTCTCCTCCGGAGAGGGGAGGAGCCCACTTCTTCCATTCGGTCTCTAACATCCATCATTATTTTGCGGGGCGAAAGTTTTTTTCCTGTAAGGTTTGCCGGGCACTCGGAGGTGCAACGCCCACATTCGGTGCAGGAGTAAGCCGCCATCAAATTATTCCAACTTAAATCGTTGATGTCTTTGGCACCAAACCTTCCCGCCACAGCGGGTGCACTGCTATCGGCCACAGTTAGGCCAAGCATCGACTTCACTTCGCGTGTTACCACCGGCATGTTGTTGATGTGGCCCTTTGGTGCAAGGTTGGCAAAGTAGGTATTTGGAAACGCCAAAAATATGTGGAGATGTTTCGAGTAAGTAATATAAATGGCAAACCCCAAAATGCCGATAATGTGAAACCACCAGGCAAAGCGTTCGATAAAAATAAGTGCCGGGATGTTCAGGGGGTCAAGTGTTGAAGTTAGGAAGGAGCTGAAAAATAAAATTCCAGTTGCCGTGTAATGATCATCGCGGGTTTGCAAAACCTGGTCGCTGGCATTCATGGTAAGAATGGCCGTCATCAAAATAATTTCGGTGATAAGGATGAGGTTGGCATCCAGGCGTGGCCAACGGGTCATTTCAGCCGACCAGAAGCGGGGAACTTTCAGCACATTTCTCCTTACGAGAAAGAAAACACAAGCCAACAGCACGGCTACCGCAAGAAATTCAAAAACATTCATCAGCACATTGTAAAAGCTGCCGAGGTAGGGGGCAAATATGCGGTGAGTGCCTAGGAGGCCATCAATAACAAACTCCAGCACCTCTAAGTTGATAATCAAAAATCCAACATAAATAAAGAAATGAAGGACAGCGGGAACAAACCGCTTGAACATTTTCTTTTGACCAAAAGCCACCAAGAGCATGTTGCTTAGGCGATCGGAAAAGTGGTCGTTGATTTCGTTCGGCTTGCCAAGGTTTATGTTGGCCAGTATGCGCAGCACCCGCTTGCGGATGAAGTAAGCCGCCACACTTAGCGTGATAAGGAACAGGATTTGTTGCAGATAGTGCATACCTCAAAAAGAATTTGACGGGAATTTAGTTTACCGCACTGTTTGAACCTATAATTTGGGCCTCAAAACCTTAAAGTTTTAAAGTCCGTTTGCTGCAAACCTAAATTTCCATAGTTTTGTGCCCCTGTTTAAACATAAACGGGTGTTAAAGTTTGGTGACGTAGCTCAGTTGGTAGAGCAAAGGACTGAAAATCCTTGTGTCGGGGGTTCAATTCCCTCCGTCACCACAGAAAAAGACGGGAGTCTTAGGTTTACCGGATCAAGTATCAAATTCAGAAGCCGTCCTCTTTATTGGGGGACGGCTTCTTTTTTTCTTTTATTTATTTCGAACTCAAATCTTCTTCACCTCGCGGGTTTCGTAGCTCTCGATCACATCACCAACTTCAATATCATTGAGGTTTTTTATGCTCACCCCACAATCAAAGCCTGAGCGCACTTCGGCTGCATCGTCTTTGAAGCGTTTCAAAGCTGTCATCTCACCGGAATAAACAACAATGCCCTGGCGGATCAACCTTATCGGGTTGCTACGCTTCAGATAACCATCGGTGACCATGCATCCGGCCACGGTTCCAATTTTTGAAATCTTGAATACTTCGCGCACTTCGGCATTGCCCACAATCACTTCCTCCATTTCCTTCTCGAGCATGCCTTCCATAGCAGCTTTGATCTCGTTGATGGCATCGTAAATGATCGAATACAAACGTATCTCTATCTCCTCATTTTCAGCAAGCCTGCGCGCGGATGGTGATGGCCTTACTTGGAAACCAAGAATGATGGCATCGGAAGCTGAAGCCAGCAACACATCGGATTCGGAAATCTGGCCTACACCTTTATGGATAATGCTTACGGCAACTTTCTCGGTGGTGAGTTTCAACAATGAGTCCGACAAGGCTTCTACCGATCCGTCCACATCGCCTTTTACGATCACGTTCAATTGCTTGAATGAACCGATGGCCAAACGTCTGCCAATTTCATCCAGCGTAATATGTTTCTTGGTGCGGATGCTTTGTTCGCGTATGATCTGGCCGCGTTTGTTGGCCAATTCCCTCGCCTCGCGGTCGCTCTCCATCACCTGGAATTTTTCCCCTGCTTGTGGTGCGCCATCCATCCCTAGTACCTGCACAGGTGTAGAAGGTCCGGCCTCTGCTACTTTGGTTCCGGTGTCATCAAACATAGCTTTCACACGACCATAGTTTGAACCTGCCACCATCACATCGCCAACTTTTAAAGTTCCGGCCTGCACCATCAGCGTGGTAACATAACCGCGGCCTTTATCTAAAGAGGCTTCTATGATCGATCCTGCTGCGGGCTTGTCGGGGTTCGCTTTCAGATTCAACAGCTCCGACTCCAACAATACTTTTTCAAGAAGATCTTCAATGCCCTGGCCATTCTTTGCCGATATGGCTTGCGCCTGATATTTTCCTCCCCAATCTTCAACCAAAATATTTATTTTCGAAAGGGAGTCTTTTACTTTTTCGATGTTGGCTCCCACCTTATCAATTTTATTGATGGCAATGATGATGGGCACACCTGCCACCTGCGCATGGTTGATTGCCTCTTTGGTTTGTGGCATCACGTCATCATCGGCAGCCACTACAATGATGGCAATGTCAGTGAGTTTTGCACCGCGTGCACGCATGGCAGTAAATGCCTCGTGACCGGGCGTGTCGAGGAACGCTATTTTGTTACCGCTCTTGGTGGTTACCGAATAGGCTCCAATGTGCTGGGTGATCCCTCCCGCCTCAGAAGCCGTGACTTTTGTGTTTCGGATGTAATCCAACAACGAAGTTTTACCGTGATCCACGTGGCCCATGATGGTAACAATGGGTGCCCTTTCTTTCAAGTCTTCCGCTGCGTCTTTAACTTGTTCCTCCAATTGCTCTTCTTCCGTGGATGAAGTGAATTGCACATCGTATCCAAACTCATCGGCAATTACGGTGATGGCCTCGGCATCCAAGCGCTGGTTTATGGAAACGAACATGCCCAAACCCATACAGGTGGAGATCACCTCGTTTACCGATACGTTCATCATCGAAGCCAAATCGTTGGCCGAGATGAACTCTGTCACCTTCAACGTTTTTGACGACTCCTGTTCTTGCAACAAGCGTACTTCCTCCGCTTCGGAAACTGCTTGGCGTTTTTCCTTTCTGTATTTAGCTCCTGTTGTTTTTTTCTGTCCACCACTTAACTTGGCCAAGGTGGCGCGTATTTGATCCTGTATTTCTTTATCGGTTGGCTCTGGTTTTGGCTGCCGTGTAAAAGGTTTTGCCGGCTGGCGGTGCGGGCCGCCTGTGGATGGTGCAGGCCTTGCCCCTTTTTGGTCGTTGAAATTGGGAAGGCGCTTGCGTGGTCTTTTTTGAGCTGCCGCTTTGCTCAGGTCGGATGAAGCTACGGGTTGCTCTTTTTTCTTTTCGGCAGGCAGTTCTATCCTGTCAACCACTTTAAGCCCCTGCAACTTTCCGGCTTTCGCTTTGATCAATTCAAGCTCAAGCTCTACAGGCGGTTTTTCTTCAATCTTCTCTACTATTACTTCGGGAGCATCAAACAAGGTAGGCTGGCTTACTACTTCCTTCACCTTCTCTATAGACTTGGGTTTTTTTTCTTTTTCAAGTTCAATTTTGCCAAGCACTTTAAAGCCTTCCAGTTTTGGTTTTTCTGGTTCAGCCCTCTCCGTCT
Source organism: Cyclobacteriaceae bacterium (assembly GCA_043751075.1). Taxonomy (GTDB): domain Bacteria; phylum Bacteroidota; class Bacteroidia; order Cytophagales; family Cyclobacteriaceae; genus ELB16-189. The sequence continues at coordinate 6,040 of JAYVAI010000452.1, forward strand.
TAGGTTCTTCTTTTGCTTTTAAGATTTCTTGTGAGCCAAGGTTTTTTATCAGGATGCTTTCTTCATCTTCTACCTTCTTGCGGTGAACTTCCGGTTCGGATTTGGCCGGAACAACTTCTGCGTGTTTTGTTCCAATGGTAAGCCCTGATGCTTCTGCTTTTTCTGAGGCTGAAGTGGCATACTCCTTCGAGAGCATGGCGAATTGCTCAGGAGTGAGTTTTGCGTTGGGATTGTTCTCAACAGTAAACCCTTTTTTGGCAAGAAAACCAAGAATGGTGTTGTGGCCCACATTGAGTTTGCGTGATGCTTGTCCTAACCGTATCAACTTTTCCTCTGCCATGACCAAATATCGCTATTTAAATTATTTTACTTTGATTTTATGCCTTCAAACCCTTATTCGAATTCCTTCTTGAGCACGTTCAACACGCCTTCAACAGTTTCTTCTTCCAAGTCGGTCCTTCGCACGAGTTCTTCTTTGTTCAGGTTCAGTACACTCTTGGCACTATCCAACCCGATGCGTTTCAATTCATCGATCACCCAGCTTTCAATCTCATCGCTAAACTCATCCAGGTCCACATCTTCTTCCTGCAATTCGTCTGTTTCCCTGAACACATCTATTTCCATGGCCACTAACCTGCTGGCTAATTTTATGTTCAATCCTCCTTTGCCGATGGCCAAAGAAACCTGATCGGGTTTTAAGTAAACGGCCACGCGGCTGTTTTCTTTATCAATCTTTATGCTCACCACTTTTGCCGGGCTCAACGCACGCTGAATGTAAAGCTCCAGGTTTTCGGTGTAGTTGATCACATCAATGTTTTCGTTTTGCAGTTCGCGAACGATGGCGTGAATGCGCGAACCTTTCATGCCCACGCAAGCGCCCACCGGATCGATGCGATCGTCATAAGATTCCACGGCCACTTTGGCCCGTTCCCCTGGCTCGCGCACAACTTTTTTGATGGTGATCAATCCGTCATATACTTCTGGCACCTCCTGTTCAAACAGCCGCTCGAGAAAAGCAGGCGAGGTGCGCGACAAAATAATTTTGGGGCTGCCGTTTACCATCTCCACTTTATGCACTACCGATTTCACGTTTTCCCCTTTGCGGTAGCGGTCTTTAGAAATTTGCTCTCCGCGGGGGATAGAAACTTCATTGCCTTCCGAGTCGGTCAAGAGCACTTCGCGACTCAGCACCTGATACACTTCACCGGTAATAATTTCGCCAACAATGTCTTTATACTTTTGATAGAGAATATCTTTTTCAAGATCTTTCACCTTTTGCATCAACGTTTGGCGCGCGGTGGTCACCGCCCTGCGGCCAAAGTCTTCGAGGTGGATTTCTTCGGCCACTTCTTCGCCCACTTCAAAATCGGGTTCAATTTTTTGAGCGTCTGTCAAACTGATTTTATCGTGCTCCCAAATGTCTTCCGAGTCGTCTTCAACGATTTCGCGAAAGCGCCAGATTTCTAGGTCGCCTTTGTCGGCATTGACGATGATGTCGAAGTTGTCGTCTTCCACATATTTTTTCTTGATCATGTTGCGAAACACGTCTTCCAAAATCCGGATCATGGTGGGCCGGTCGATGTTTTTTTGTTTGGCGAAATCGGCAAACGATTCAATAAGGGTTGATGCATCCATAGCTGTCACTATTTAAAAGAAACTATT
>JAYVAI010000453.1:0-2925 GCA_043751075.1 Cyclobacteriaceae bacterium
ACCATCCGCGCTCCATGCTGGTTGTGCTTCGGTAAAATTATTGGTGGTAACGCGCTTGGGTATGTTTGTAGAAATATCCATCGTATAAAGCCGGTTCAATGCAGTGAAGGCAAGTTGCTTTCCATCTGGCGACACTGTGGCATCACGAATTTGTGTCACGATCATATCTTTATCATCCTTGATGGGATATTTGAAATCGGCCACGCTTGGGCCCATCAAAAAATCTATTTCCATTTCGAATGGGATGTTTGCGGCATTGCCTCCGGCCACGGGTATGGTATGGATTTTCCCTCCATAAGAAGCGATCAGATTTTTGCTGTCGGGAGTGAATGACATGGCGGGCAACACGCCCAATGGTCCGATGGATTCCTGTTCATCGCGCTGCACCGGATAGGCCAGCCACTTTTCATCACCGCTTTTTAAATCGCGAAGTATCAATCCGGTTTGATCATTGTGCCTTGATCCGTACACCAACCATTTTCCATCGGCAGAAAGTGTTGGCGTGAAGGCAGACCCATAGCGCGCAGTCTCCACTTCCGATTCACCTGTTTCGCGGTCGTAAATGGCCAGTTGATATTGCGGCAGTTGCGCATTGTAATTCCACGCACCTATGCGCTGCGCATACCAGATGTAGCGTCCATCGGCACCAAAGGCTGGCTCTACGGTTTTTAAATTGTCGGGTTTGCTGATGAGTTGTGCGCCCGAGCCTCCGTCTTTATGGAACATCCACAATTTTAAATTGCGCGTTCCCCGCGAACCGATTATGTAGTTTCCATCGGGCGTCCACTCGGCCGATTGATAGTGATCAATGTTTGCTTTTGTTACTTGCAAGGAATCCTTTCTGTCGAGGGAAAACCACCAGATGTTTTCGCCACCGCTGCGATCGGAAACAAATAAAATTTTGGTGCCGTCAGGACTAAATTTTGGGTGCGAGTCAAACGCCATGCCTTTGGTGAACTGCGTTGGCTTGCCACCCGCGATGGGCATCGTAAAAATATCGCCCATAAAATCGAAGGCGATGGTCTTGCCATCGGGGCTCACATCTAATGACATCCACGTGCCTTCGTTGGTTTTGATGGGCACACGCCTGGCTACTTCGAGGGGAAGGTCTTTCTTCTTTTTCGGTTTTTCATTTTTTACGGTGTCGGCCTTATTTTCTTTTTTGGGCTCCTGTGCGTACAGACTGGCGGATAAAATAAAAGCAGCGCAAAGCAACGGGTATATTTTTTTCATGGTTGATTGTGATTTATGAATGCTAAGTAAAGCTGATTAACCTTACCGGAAAAGCAAGGTCAAAGATATTCTATGAAAGGTGAATGCAGGGTGCGAGTGAATCACAGATTCAGGGTTGCGGTTCCCAAAACCTGTCGCACCGATTAGAAAATCAGTGAATCTGTGGCGAAATATTTTCGATGCTTGTATCCAAATCAAACCTTCTTGGGCGGAAGATCAAATGCTTTCGACTCATGCTCAAGTTTTCCCTTGTGCGAACCATCACAAAATGGTTTGTTGGCGGAGTGGCCACACCGGCACAATGAAAGTATTGTCCTTCCCTGCAATCCATACAAATTGCCTTGTGCATCCGCAATTTCGAAGTCGCCTTCAATTTTCAACGAGCCGTTGCTGTTAACTGTGATTTTGGTTTTTGTCATGGTGGGAATGCTTTTTACAAAGATGCATAAATTTTAACCACAGGAGGGCACGGAGTTTCGCAGGTGCATGTAGGTGCATAAATTTCTACCACGGAGAGCACAGAGTTTTCACTGAGGCGCGTGTTGCGTTTGCTCTGTGCCTTCTCCGTGTTCTTTGTGGTAGAAATCCTTCTCCGTGTTCTCTGTGGTTAGAATCAATGCTCTTCTCCTTCAAAATTGGGTGCACTTATATTCGACCCAAAAAACAGTGCGTTGAAAAACAATTTGTTGGTGCCGTTCCAGTATCCGCGAAAAGCAGGATCATCCACAAACAAAATGGCTCGGCCCTGGCCCATGCTTGATACCTGAAGTGAAATGAAATTTTTTATTTTCTCCAAGTTGGTAGTATGAATGTATCCGCTCAGCAATGGTTTCGATGTGTATTTGATAACGCTGTTGAATGGATTTTTTCCAGGCTCAATAAACACGGCATGATTGCGATACACGGGCAGCTCACGATTGGTATAGCCAAAACCCAACGGATGGGTAATATCCAAACTGCCCATATACACCGAGCCGCCAATGGCACGCGAGCCTTGATAGTTTTGTGCGGTCACATAATCCATGCGCTTAGTTTCTTTCTTTGTGTCGTCTTCTTTCTTCAATTGCTCGTCAATCAATTTATTGTTGATGGCCCATGTGATTGCCCCTTTCATCAGGATCAACGTGCCGCCTTGCTGTGTCCAGGTTTTTATTTTTGTTACCGAAGCTTCGTTTAATATTCCATAGTTTCCTGAAACCAGAATGAGCGTGTTGTAATCGCTTATGCGCAGTTGTGCAAACTGGCTTGTGTTTACTTTCGTTATTGGCATTTTAAGTTTTGAATCAAGCAGGTACCAAATGGCGCCTGCATCGGTGGCAGCCACACCCTCGCCAATCAGCATGGCCACCTTAGGAGGTTGCACAGCACGCACGTTGCCACTGCCAAGATCAACACCTTCCAAACTAAACCCGGTGTCAACAGAAAATACATCCACACCGGAAGTGCGCGATGCCTCTTTCACAACGGTAAACAATTCATCGGCAGAAAGATTTTGGTCTGCCACCGGTATAACCAACGTGCCATAACCCATCGTTCTCTTTACTCCATTCACTTCGGCTGCAAAGGGCTTGAAGGCCGCTTTCACAAAAACTTTATTGGAAAGCAAATGATATAGTGCCCTTGCCGAATTGTATTCCGTCCACTCGATGATGTAAGCATAGTTTGTTTTTACTACTGGCGCAGGAGCCGCTT
>JAYVAI010000454.1:0-2922 GCA_043751075.1 Cyclobacteriaceae bacterium
AAAGTAAGAACCGGTCACCCAACTTCAAAGGAAAAACCCATCAATCACCATCGGTTTCCTTGTTTTTTTTGAACCTCTAAAAAATCGCGGAACTCAGGATAATCTTCCAATTCTTTTAACAAGGTCTTTTTGTCCGCTTCCATATTCGCGGGTTTATAATCGAACGGTGATCCCTGCATTTACATTCAAGCCCATGGTGCTGTACCCATATACTTCCTGATAGTCGGTGTTGAGGATATTTTTTACGTCCACAAAAAAAGTGGCCTTCTTGTTTTTCAGTTTGTATTCGGCATAAACATCAATTAAAGTATATGCTTCAAGGCCAACGGCTTTGTTCGTAAAGGTGGTCATATCAAAATACAAGTCGCTTCTTTTGCCAAACGTTTTGGCATTGGCACTTATATAAAGATGTTCGTTCAATTGATAGCCCAGGTTTAAGCCAATCATGTGATTTGGTCTGCGGATCAAATTATTGTAGGTAGTGTCTTTTCCTGCCGCCCTGGTTTTCACCTCGCCATCCACATACGAATAAAATGCTTTGGCAATCAGCTTAGAACTCAAATGAAAAGTGGCCTCAAGTTCGGCACCTTTATCCTTCTGAACATCCATATTAAAATTTGTAGGAAAGACATAGACGATCACATCTTCTATTTTTCTCGAGAACGCAACTATTCGCAACTCAATCTTTTTGTCGGAGGATAGCCATTGCGAACCAATTTCATTACTTAAACTTTTTTCCGGTTTCAATTCAGGGTTCGCACCATACTCGCCATATAATTGATAAAGGGATGGTGCTTTGAAGCCGGTGGATAAGTTAACAAATATTTTCAAGCCATTTTTCAGCCGATAGGAAGGGTTGATGCTGTACGTAAAATTTTCTCCAAACTTGGTGTGATGGTTATACCGTCCGCCCATTTCAAAAGAAAAATTTCCAAACCGATTGAACACCGATGCATACGGGCTCAGAATTATTACCGAAGGGTCAACTTCAATGGAAGTCTTGTCGATCATATTAAAATACTGCCGGGCAATGCCAGCCAATAATTGAACGTGTTCACTCACCTTGTAATTGGAAAAAATTTCCGCTTGGTGAAATTTCCCAAAATAATCCGATCGTGGATAGGTGCCTTCATACGTGCGGTCTGTTTGGTTATAGCTGTATTGAAAATTTATTGCGCCCTTTTTTAACTGATAAGAAGCATGAGTGCCAGTGTTGATAAGCGATGCTTTGTAATGATTGAGCACGTCATCGGTAAAATTGCCCCCGTCATACTTGCCTTCAAATTTCGTATAGCGAAAGAAAGGCTTTATGGAAATCATGGAATTGGGTTTGATCTCCACCAAACCCTGAAACGCGTTTTGCGATGCGCCATCTTTGTCGAAGCCAGTTGTTCCAATTTCCTTTGCTTCGCTGATACCATCCGAATTAAACCCTGAATAACTTGCGTTGTAAGAAATGTATTTTGTGCTGCCACGGATGCCCGCACTTTGTTTGCTGGTGTTGTAACTTCCATATCCGGCCGTTCCGAAAAATTCAATATTTTTTTCTGCGCCTTTCTTGGTGATGATGTTGATCACCCCGGCAACAGCATCGCTTCCATAAAGCGTTGATTGGCTGCCTTTCAAGATTTCGATCCGCTCCACATTGTCCAACGAAATCAATCTAAGATCATAAGCACCACCGGAAACTCCAGATGGGTCGCTCAACGGAACGCCATCCAACAAGATCAATGTGTATTCACTTTTTGCACCACGCAAATACACCGCTTTGTCTTTGCCGGTGTTGCTGGTGGCACCATTCACCGCCATGCCCACTTGTTCGTTCAGCAATTGGGCAATGTCTTTTCCTGCACTGCGATTGATCATGTCTTCATCGATCACGGTCAGCACTTTTCCGGTTTCACTTTGGTTCTTAGGAAATTTTGTGGCGGTAATCACCACCTCGCTGAGTTGGCGGGCTTGCAATGAATCTTGTTGGGCCATGATTTGATTGGGTGCCAACAACCCAAGGACAATTGAAGTGATTGCCCATACTTTTCTCTCTTTTTTCATAATTGAAAAATGGTTAAGGTTTTGAAAAAAGAGTAAAAGGCTGAATGAAAAAGTGACCAAACAACGAACAAGATCCTTCTTGCCATTCTATCGATCACAATAATCAAAGTAGCTTTTTACCCGAAGCACTGAAGTAAATGTGTATTAGGGCAGGTCTCCTGGCTCTTCCGATTTTTCTATCCGCCTTCTCGTGGCGCGTATCGCAACCACAATGGCTCGTGAATAAAATTTTTCTGCACAGGTGCAGAACCGGAATTACAGTTGCGGGAACAGCCCCCGATTTTAACGGGGTTCCCTTTTAACCCCGATAAAAACCGGGGACCGCAATACGGCTGCAAACATAATTAATTTCAGTGGTGAACTAGTATTTTTTTTGGGGGGTGCGCGTCAGTTTTATGTTTTGGGATTTGTTGGCAGTAGTAGGGCGATTTAGTTGTTATCTAAAAATTTGAAAATGTCGACATAAGCTAATTCTATTTGTTCTTGGTTTGGATAATGTTCTCCATTTACAATATAAACCACTTTATTTTTTAATCGATTTGACTCTATCAGAGGGATAAACTTAGTGAATGTTGAGGGTGGTATTTGGTTATCTTGTCCACCCGACCATAAAAAAAATCCAGGGTCATTTTTATCGAAATAAGTAATGGCCGTAGTTTTTTTAATGATGGCTTCTTTACTCAGTTTGTCGCCTGTAGGAAACATTGCTTTTCCTATTTTTTGATAAAGGACTTTATATTCAAGGTCCCAATTGGTAAAAATATTCTCAACCGTCTCAAAACCATCTACAGGTCCTGAAAAATCAACAATCCCTCTTATTTTAAGTTTTGAATTAATTTGAAAAGGATTGTCTTGATTATTTTGTGAGAG
>JAYVAI010000455.1:0-7631 GCA_043751075.1 Cyclobacteriaceae bacterium
TAAACCATTGAACGGAATGTGGAATAAATTGACCCTCTATGATTTCGATCACGATGGCGATGAAGATATACTCGCTGGAAATTTTGGATTGAATTCGCAACTGAGTGCGAGTGAAAAAGAACCAGTATCTATTTTCTATAAAGATTTTGATAAAAACGGATCGATTGATCCAATCATGACAGTATTTATTGAAGGTCAGGAATATCCTTTTGCCAGTCGCGATGAATTGTTGGATCAGATGTACAGCATGCGCAGCAAATTCACAAATTATGAATCGTATTCCGAAGCGAGGCTTCATACTATTTTTTCAAAAAATGATCTCAAGGACGCAAAGATACTTCGGGCAACAACGTTGGAGACGGCCTATTTGGAAAATCGCAAGGGGAAATTCATAAGGCACCACCTGCCTGCCGAAGCACAGTTTTCACCGGTGTATGCCATCACACCCATAGACTACAACAAAGATGGAAAGATGGACTTTCTCCTTCATGGAAACCAAAGTTCTATACGCATCCGGATGGGCGTCATTGATGCAAGTTTTGGTCAGTTGTTTGAAGGGGATGGGAAGGGTGGCTTCCGATACATCTCCCAGAAAGATTCTGGATTGACATCGGTGGGCGATGTTAAATCTTGTCAGGCAATGACGATCAACAATGAAGTCTATTTATTGGTTGGAATAAACAATGTGGGCATGGAGACCTATAAACTTAATTCGAAATGAAGGTTGCTGATCACTTGCTCACTGCGTGGTTTATACTTGCAATATCGTTCAACGGATATGCCCAATCCCAAAATTCGCGTAGGGAGGAAGTCACTTTATTTACAGATAATGTTTTTCACCTATCTGAAATTATGCTTCATGATGTGGCCAACCCTCCTGCCGCAAGCCGGTTTTATGCGTACTCCATACTGGGTGCGTACGAAGCCATGTACATGGGAGAAGCTAAGTTGACCAATTTGAACAATTTGTTCAAAGAAAGATTTCAGGTCATCGCTCCATCAAAACCAAAGAACTTGATTGTATCGTTTGCTGCCATCTATGCCATGCTCGAGGTGGGCAGACAACTTATGCCTTCTGGGTATTTGTTGGAGAAGGAGAAAAATAAGTTGATCAAGTTTTACACTTTGGAAAGGGGTTTGGCCCCGCGCGACCTTAAATCAAACATTAGTTTTGCCCAGGCCATTTCGAAGCAAGTGGTTGCGTATGCCAGAAGCGATGATTATAACAAGTTGAGCACATATAGACGTTATTCCCCTAGTAAAAAGGAAGGAAGGTGGTACGCTACGCCACCTGAGTATATGGGGCCCATTGAGCCGCAATGGAAAACAGTGAGGTCGTTTCTCCTCGATTCCGCAGCTCAATTTGCTCCATCTCCGCCTGCCCCATTTAGTACCGATCCCAACAGTAGCTTCGTTAAGCAAATGAAGGAGGTGTATGATTATTCAAAGCAATTGACCGATGAACAGCGTGAGATCGCGAATTTTTGGGATTGCAACCCCTTTGCAGTTGACTACTCTGGGCATCTTGCCATAGGATTGAAAAAGATTTCACCCGGAGGCCATTGGATCAGCATTGCCGGAATAGCCTGTAGAAAAGCAGATCTTCCGCTGGATTCAGCGATTCTCATCCACACCATGGTTGCCCTTACTTTACACGATGCATTCATAAGCTGTTGGCAGGAAAAATATTTCAGCGACCGCATCAGGCCCGAATCGGCCATCAACAAATATCTTGACCCAGCGTGGAGGCCTATTCTCCAAACCCCGCCATTTCCCGAATATACCAGCGGGCATAGTGTTGCATCTTCTTCCTCGTCAGTGATCCTCACTCACTTTTTTGGGGATAACTTTAGCTATACCGATACATCGGAGCAATTTTTTGGTTTGCCTGAGCGAAACTTTACATCTTTTTATCAGGCTGCCGAGGAAGCTGCCATCTCCCGGTTATATGGCGGTATTCACTTTCGTGATGCCTGTGAGGAGGGTGTAAAACAAGGAAAGAAGGTAGGTGCCTTTGTTCTCAATAAATTCCTGTCAAAACAAGGTCATTGAATCAATCGCTATTTCTTGATCTTGCGGTTATCAAAGATTCCGTTGTAGTGGCTTCCCATATAAGCTCCCCATTTTATTTCTGATTTGATTGGGATGTCGGTTGAGATGCGGTTCACCTGGAGCCCATCGAACGTGTATGTCTTTTTTGTATTGGTACCATGACAATAAACAATATCCAATAATCCGTTGTTGTCCATGTCACCAATCCAGGGTGTAGAGGAAAGGTTGCTTCCTGGATAGCCACCCCAGGGTTGAAGTACATCCTTTGATTTGAAATCAACAATCACGAGCATATTGTGGAATGTTTTATTTTCAAACTGGTCAAATACTAGAACATTGAGGTTCATGATCGCTTCATCGATCCCATCAGCATCCAGATCAATCACAACCGGTGTGCTGGTCTGATAACTTCCCAATGAATCTGTATAGGCTATTTTTCCGGTTGCACCATTCACCATAAATTGTTGGCTCCATCCCAGATCAGGCCATTCACCTACCGCGTAGGTTACAAAGAAGTCGGGAACACTATCATCTCCGGTAAAATAGCCGGGAGCCACCGAACTGTATGCCTCCGTCTGCGGCATTTTAACAGACCAAATTTTTTTGTAAGTGTTCCCGTCAAAGGCAAGTAATTTTCCTTCTACGGCATTGGCAACCACATCCAGCGTTCCATCGTTGTTGATATCGACCCAAACAGGCGGAGCGATGTAGCCATTGCTGGGGCTCTGGTCCAATTGCTTAGCGTTGGATATATCACCTTTCATAATTTGCGAAAGCGTAGTGGCATAAAGATGACCGCCTATGGTTTCACCGCCAGAACCGAAAATGACTTTGTAATCTTTTCCATCGGCTATGGGGAGTGCCGCTACCGACATGTAGGTTTCTTTACCATCGGGCATAGAAGCCTTAGCCAAAAGTTTTCCGGTTTTTCCACTAAGCACGGCCAGGTTTCCCGCATAACGGCCCTTGGTTTCTTTGGGCGCAATCAACACATTGCCCCCATTAGAGATTAAGATATCCTTTGTTCCATCTCCGTCCTGATCGGCAATAAATTGTGGATTGTAAAAATTAAACCATTTGATTCCTCCCTGCGTCTTGTCGAATTTCCAAATTACTTCTCCGGTTTTTCCATGTATGGCCATCAGTTCGGCAGAGCGGCCACCTATAAATATTTCCGGAACCAGATCTCCATTGATATCCATTAACGCAGGCGAAGTGAAGGTGTGATCGATAGAAGGCACGGTCCACAATACTTTTCCCGTGGCGCCATCCAGTGCAATAACAGATGAATCGCAAGCCTGAAACTCTTCGCGTCCGGCACCAAAAACCACTTCCCCGATGCCGTCTCCATTTAAATCGGTTACGCGTGGCGAAGAGAAAATTCCAATACCTTTAAATTTTACCGACCACGAGCCTGTTGGCTGGCTGGATTGGGCATGGATCACGCTGCCACACAATATAATGATCTGGAAAAAAAGAAAGGGTTTGCAATTATATGTGATGGCCAACATGCTTGTTTGTTTTGGTTGCAGACATAATCAACCATTCAAAATTATAATATTATGGTTCATATAATACCAGTTCCCTATGAATCGCTGCTCAATTTTTTTTTGTAACTTCCCTATACCTGAAGACATAATCATGAAAAAACAATTTGCCAACTATATCATTTTATTTTTTGCGTCCATGTGGATGATGGCCTGTCAAAAACCTGCAAACAATAGTACCAATGAGGCTGAGCAGTTTGCCGCATTTACAATCAAACGCGGAACCAATATCGCCCACTGGCTATCACAAAGCGACCGAAGGGGAGAGGAGCGAGAGAAATTTTTTACCCGGCACGACATTGAACTTATTGATTCAATGGGATTTGATCATATACGTTTGCCCATTGACGAGGTGCAGATGTGGGACGAAAATGGCAATCGCGAGAAAGATGCGTTTACCTTATTGAAAAACAGTCTCGGGTGGTGCGAGCAGGCCGGATTGCGTGTGATTGTCGATTTGCATATCCTTCGCTCGCATCACTTTAATGAAAAAGAAAAACCACTCTGGACGGTGCCTGCGGAGCAAGATAAATTTATTGGGCTTTGGAAAGACTTGTCTGTTTTCCTTAAGGACTGGCCCAATGGCATGGTAGCTTATGAATTTATGAACGAGCCCGTGGCCGATGATCACGAAGAGTGGAATATTCTTCTCGCCCGTGTTGCCGATTCCATCCGTTATTGGGAACCACACCGTGTATTAGTGATTGGCTCCAACCGTTGGCAGTCGGCCAATACGTTTGATAAACTAAAGATTCCGGCAAATGATCCAAATATTATTTTAAGCTTTCACTTTTACGAGCCTTTTTTCTTGTCCCATTATCAGGCGTCTTGGACCGACCTCAAAGATTTTACGGGAGAAGTTAATTACCCAGGACAGATTGTATTGAACAGCGATAAGCCCGAGCATAAAGAAGCTTATAACCGTGAGAAACTGATTGAGATGATGCGCAAACCCTTGCACTTAGCTGATAGCCTAAAGCTTCCTTTGTATTGTGGGGAGTTTGGGATCATTGATAAATCTCCACGGGGGCCGATGGTTGCCTGGTACAAGGACATGGTATCGATATTTGAAGAGTATAATATCGGTTATGCAAACTGGAATTATAAAGCTGGTTCCTTTGGAATTGTAAACAAGGATATGGAACCAGACCGGGAAATGATACAGGTACTTACCAACACTAAATAAATATCAAACATGAAAAGTTTACAGAAGTTGCTTAGCATCACTATCTATTTACTCCTCCTTCATACCGTGGTTTCTGCCCAACAAGGATTGGATAATTTATTGCCGGTTAGGGGATTTTCCATTGCGGCTCCCAAGCCCAACGAAGTTGACCGGTTTATAAAATTCGTTAATGAGGAATTAGCACCCAAAGGAATAAATACTATCCTACTTCGTGTAGATTATAACTATCAATATGAAAGTTATCCTCAATTAAGAGATTCAGTGGCACTGTCAAAAGCGGATGTCAAAAAATTGGTGGAGGCATGTGTCAAAAAGAAAATTAGACTTCTCCCTCAAATCAATTTATTGGGCCATCAGTCGTGGGCAGAGAAAACAGTGGGGTTACTAAGAAAATTTCCAGAGTTTGATGAAACACCGCATGTTAAAATGCCCGAGAAATATGTATGGCCAAACGCGGATGGCTTGTATTGCAAGAGTTACTGTCCTTTACATCCGGACGTGCACAAAGTAGTATTTGCCTTGGTCGATGAAATCTGTGACGCATTTCAATCGGATGCTTTTCATGCCGGCATGGACGAGGTTTTTTATATAGGCGATGAGAAATGCCCACGGTGCAATGGGCATGATAAAGCTGAATTGTTTGCCGGTGAAGTGCGAACAATCCGAGATCATCTCGCTATCAAGAAAAGGGAATTATGGATATGGGGCGATCGTCTTATAGATGGCAAAGCAACCGGAATGGGCATGTGGGAAGCCAGCATGAACAATACGCACCGTGCCATTGATATGATACCCAAGGACGTAGTGATATGCGATTGGCATTACGAAAGGCCCGATCAAACTGCAGTTTATTTTGCCATGAAAGGCTTTCGGGTATTAACATGCCCCTGGCGTATTCCCGAAGTAACTACCGCCCAGGTTGACGATATGGTTAGGCTCAGAAAGTATGCAACAAATAACATGAAGGATAGATATTATGGGATGATGCAAACCGTTTGGATGGGCTGCGGAAATTTTATGGATGGGTATTATGGTTTGAAGATTGAAATGTCGGACAGGAATAAAGAACTGGCAGCAAAATCTATTTCCGATTGGGATTCGTTCAGGGCACTGTGCAAGAAAATTGATGAATTGAAGTTGGCAAAATAAATTTTCAGAAGACCAGGTTGAAAACTTGTAGTTGAGTAACAGGTGTTGTATAAATGGCCATTTCTGGTTGCTTCAATGGATTACATCTTATCAAAAAGCTAAAATCCTCAAATGAAAAGAAGGTACTTTATTAAATCAACAGTGCTGTCAGCGACCGCTATTGGTCTTGTTGGCACTAATTCTTTTGGTGGTATTGAAAAGGCAAAAATGAAAATACCTCAATGGAAAGGATTTAACCTTTTGGATTTCTTCAGTCCCAACCCAATGGCCCAGCGAATGAAAACCACAGAAGAGCATTTTAAATGGATGAGGGATTGGGGATTTGATTTTGTAAGGATACCAATTGCCTATCCGTGTTACCTGGATTTTGACCGAAGTAGAAACATCTTACCCGATGAAGTTTATAAAATCAGTGAGCAGGCCGTTGATAAAATTGACTCGATTGTTTCGTTGGCACATAAGCACAAAATTCATGTTAGTCTCAACCTTCATCGTGCTCCCGGGTATTGTGTAAATGCTGGCTTCAATGAACCGTATAATTTATGGCGCGATCAGGCTGCCCTAGATGCCTTTTGTTTTCATTGGAACATGTGGGCCAAGCACTATAAAAATGTAAGCCGGAAAAAAATAAGTTTTGATTTGTTGAATGAACCCAGCATGCGGGAGGATATGAACGATCAACACTCCAAGAGAAGTGCTGTGCCTGGCGAATCGTATCGCAAACTTGCACTGGCTGCAGCAGATGCAATCCGGAAAGAAAATCCCAAACACCTGATTATTGCCGATGGAAATAATGTGGGCAATTCGGTAATTCCAGAAATTGTGGATTTGAATATTGCACAAAGTTGCCGCGGTTATTATCCGGGTGCCATATCTCATTATAAGGCCCCTTGGGCAAATAAAGATGTGGATAATCTGCCGGAACCTAAGTGGCCAGGAAAAGTTGGTAATAAAGATTTTAATCGGGCAATGCTTGAGACCTACTATCAACCATGGATAGAGCTTGCCAATAGTGGAGTGGGTGTTCATTGCGGTGAATGTGGATGCTGGAATAAAACCCCTCATGATGTATTTCTCTCCTGGTTTGGTGATGTGCTCGATATTCTAAGTGAGCATAAAATTGGTTTTGCTTTGTGGGAATTTATCGGTGATTTTGGTTTGCTGGACAGCAGACGAGAAGATGTGCAATATGTAAATTGGTACGGTCATCAATTGGATAAGAAACTGTTGGATTTGTTGGTCAGTAAATAAGCAGCATTGTAGGATCAAAATAATTAATTCCATCGCCATGCACATCATTTCAAAAAAAATAAAACAAGGCAATGTTTCAATAGATAATGTATTGAAGCTGGTGTTGGGATTTTCTATTGTGATGCTTTTGCTGCAATCATGCATGAAGAATGGATCAGAATACAGGTTGAAATTGGCTGACACACTTGAAAAATCCATCCAGACAGAAATGCTCAACCTGTGGTATCCACGCGCTGTTGATACCGTGTATGGAGGATTTCTTAGCACGTTTACTTACGATTGGCAACCCACCGGCCCACAGGATAAAATGATTGTTACCCAGGCGCGGCACACCTGGTCCAATTCAAAAGCATCGCTGTTGTATCCCGAGAATCCAGTCTATAAGAAAAGCGCTCAACATGGTTTTGCTTTTTTGCGCGATGTTATGTGGGACAAAGAGTTTGGTG
>JAYVAI010000456.1:0-2919 GCA_043751075.1 Cyclobacteriaceae bacterium
CGGGTTAGCCACCATTCAATTAATGAACCGATGACAAAAAACAAAGCGAGGGAGATATAAAATAATTTCATAACACAACTGATTTTAGTTTGGATTGAATCGAACAACTTGACTTTATAATAAAAGGATTATCAGTATCCAGGCGCCAGAGCCTATTCCAAAACCTCTCCATATCCTTTTCTTTTTTATTTGATGGGCTTGATGCACATAGGCTTGGTTGTAGCTTTCGTTTTCCATCAAAGCACTATCAGGAAAATTAAGGTTTCGGTAGGAGGGCCCCGTTGATTCACAAGCTATGGCAGGGATAATCCCGATCAATGGGCTGAGCACAACCGTTGTGGCGATTGTCGCGCCTGCCCCGGACTTTCTTCCCCTGTAGTTTATGGTTGCATCCTGCTTGCCTTTGGCCAACAATTCTTCTTCGGAATATAGCGTTGCACTTTCTGCCTCTTCTTCTACAAAAATTTCTTTTGCTCCATTCTTGTACTTGATCATGAATATATCTGATTTCAATAGGGTGAGAATTGGCCCCTCGTCAGTGCCAAAATCTTTATACTTTATTTCAGTGGTGCCTATCTCTATAATTTTTGCCGCTATCTCATCGCCCGATTTTTTAAGTATAATATCCTGAGAAAAACTAACCACTATTGATAGAGCAAGTATTAGTGTTGTCATTGTTATTTTTTTCATGGCAATAGATTTTAAAATTTTATTAATTCGAATATTCAGACCTTTTTGAAGACACTCACATTTTTACAGTTGCCTCCGAGTAGGCGTGTTAAGGTCAGAGTCGTTCTGGTAACTTCAAAAGTGACAGATATAGTAACTCCACTATTACCAGCGTAGCTTATAGTATTTCCTTTAATAGTATATGTATAGGTTTCAGTAAACTGGTCACCATCTACACCTATAGTTAAAGTATTGGAAGTAAATATCAATCTAAAACAGTCTGTGTCGCAGGAGTAATTTTCATTTTCAGAAGGATCTGAACAGTTACTGGTAACTGAGTTTGTTTCTTTCCACGAACCCACCAATGACTCTGAATTTATAGGTGCTGGATCATCCGTTTTACATCCAACAATAACAATCAGGATTATTAAATAAATATTTTTGAAAGTATTCATACATTTTAATGTTTATTGTCTGGGAGAAATTAGTTGTATAAGATTGGCGGACTATCTCTTGCGGGTCATAAAACCAATCAGCAGGCTAACTCTTATACCTGTTTGTACCCGCTCCCTTACTTCAACATAGCTTTGGCTTGTATTGTCCCACTTATCCACCCATCGTAGCTGGCCCACTGACGGGATCACCGCCAGATTGATAGGGAAGTAAACATTTTCGCTATGAAACGAAGAGCCAACGGCAATCACCATGCCTGCACCGGTAAGCGATAAATTTGGACCAATGGCAAACTCAGCGCCTTTCTTTCCGCGTATTCCCATCAAAGCGCTTATGCTCGGTAGGAACATGCCCTGTTCAATGCCTCCAAAGAGTGGGACAAATTCGAATACCGCGGTAGTGCCTTCACTAAGTGTGAAAATGCGGGTCTCAAATTGCCATCCAAATTGTGTTATGAACGGGGTCTTGTTACGGTCGCGGATTGCATCAGCAGCCCAACCGTTTCCTATAATGGTAAAACCAATGCGGGGCCCCGAAAATTTTAAACGATTATCGTTAAGGGTTTGCCGCCTGCCACCTGTTGTGGTTGCCGTTGAAACAGGCTTCTCCACTTTGTCTTCAAAAACTTCCTTGCTTCCGTTTGCAAATTGGATCATAAAAATCTTTGACTTTAACTCAGCATAAACGGGCCCGTCAGGGTTTTCCTCTTTTTTGAATTTTACCTCGGTGCTGGTTACTTCGATTACTTTTACTTTGGCCTCGGTGCCATTCTTATAAGTAATCACGTCCTGCGAAAAGCACACCTGGCTGATGAATACAGCCATTGCGATTGCGAATAATTTGTGTTTCATAATTTTTTTGTTTTTGTTTTGGATTTATGACACAAATGTACCCGCACTGCCAGGTCCTTGAAATCTGTTATTTACAATCACGGGATAATATTTTAGTACGAAAAACCAAAAAGCAGCACGTTGCCATTGGCGAGTTGCATTTTTCGCAAAAGGTTGAAGGGCAAATAGCAGGAATTACTATTTAGCGCCTTTGAGTTGTAAAATCTATTTAGGACTGAATGCTCCTGAATGCTCCTACAGCTTTAAATAAACTGCTTCTAAGTTTGTAAATAGGCTCATTTTCAGCTATAATTATCCAATTGAATTTAGATAGATCAATCAACTATGGGGAAGCAAACAGACCTTGAAAGCATTCAGGGCGCATTTTTAGAACAAGTCCGGGAGAGGCTTCCGCAGAATGTTTCATTTGCTGATGAGCTGGCAGAATTGCTGAACATAAGCCGCGATAGTGCTTACCGCAGAATACGAGGTGAAACGGTACTGTCATTGGAAGAAGTAAAAAGGCTTTACGACCGGTTTGGGATTTCGCTCGACATTCTGCTTTCTCATTCTTCTCAAATGGTCACGTTTCACCGAAGGGTGGTGGACCATACTAACTATACTGTTGAAAAATGGCTTAACTCTTTGCTAAAAAATCTCAATGCCCTGGGTAGTTTCAAAGACCATGAAATGATTTTCTCAGCCAAAGACATTCCTGTTTTTCATTACTTCCGGATACCTCAACTTGCTTCTTTCAAACTTTTTTTCTGGATGAAAACCCTGGTCGGTTACCCAATGTATGAGCACACACTTTTTTTGTCAACGGCCGTTCCCAACGAACTGCTGGCCTTAGCGGAAAGAGTGTGGGCCAAATATTCATCGCTCAATACTGTTGAGATTTGGAACGAAGAAGCGGTGTATGATACCCTGAAGCAAATAGAATTTTATCTGGAATGTGGGTTTTTTA
>JAYVAI010000457.1:0-2911 GCA_043751075.1 Cyclobacteriaceae bacterium
AAAATTGCAAGGGTGAAGAGATTTTTACAGACCTTGGCGCCAGAAAAGATTATAAACCCTTTGCCTTTTTGCTAAGGCAAATTGCCAACCCTCACATCGCGACTCTGAATAAATGTTGTAATTGTTTCATTAAAAATCATTCAACAGTAATATTTAATTAAAAATGACCATAAAAAAAACGCCCTTTCATCAAGGGCGTTTTTTATTAACTGGTACTGATTATTTTTTATCCTTTACTTCTTCATACTCCACATCTTGTGCATCGCCACCGGCAGCTCCTGACGTGCCTGCGTTGGGATTGGCATTTGTATTGGCATTTGCCCCTGCCCCAGGGTTTGCTCCGGCCTGCGCTCCACCCTGATACATCTCTTGCGAAGCCGCTTGCCACACAGCGTTCAATCCATTCATGGCATTGTCAATGCTTGCAGCATCTGCGGTCTTGTGTGCTTCTTTCAATTTCTCAAGCGCACCTTGTATAGCCGTTTTGTTTCCTTCCGAAAGTTTATCACCATATTCTTTCAATTGTTTTTCGGTTTGGAATATGAGCGAGTCGGCCTGGTTTATTTTATCAACACGTTCCTTTTCTTTTTTGTCAGATTCTGCATTGGCCTGCGCCTCTTGTTTCATTTTTTGAATCTCGGCATCGGTCAAACCACTGGAAGCCTCGATGCGGATTTTTTGTTCTTTGCCCGTGCCTTTGTCTTTTGCGGCTACGTGCAGAATACCGTTTGCATCAATGTCGAAGATCACTTCAATCTGAGGCATGCCGCGCTGTGATGGTGGTATTCCATCTAAGTGAAACCTGCCAATGGTACGATTGTCGCGGGCCATAGGGCGCTCGCCTTGCAGCACATGTATTTCCACCGAAGGCTGATTGTCGGAAGCAGTAGAAAACACTTCCGATTTTTTTGAAGGGATCGTGGTGTTCGACTCAATCAACTTGGTCATTACACCGCCCATCGTTTCAATGCCCAACGATAGTGGCGTTACATCCAACAACAACACATCTTTTACTTCGCCCGTCAACACACCGCCTTGAATGGCAGCGCCCACAGCAACTACTTCATCGGGGTTCACCCCTTTGGATGGTTTTTTGCCAAAGAATTTTTCTACTTCTTCTTGTATGCGGGGTATGCGTGTGGAGCCGCCAACTAAAATAACTTCATCAATCTGGCCTACCGAATATCCTGAATCGGCCACGGCCTTGCGGCAAGGTTCAAGTGTTCTGCGGATGAGGTCATCACACAACTGCTCGAACTTGGCGCGCGAAATTTTCTTTACCAAGTGTTCGGGCACTCCATCCACGGAAGTGATATAAGGCAAATTGATTTCGGTTTCGGTTGAACTCGACAGTTCGATCTTTGCTTTTTCAGATGCTTCCTTCAGGCGCTGCAAAGCCATCGGGTCTTTGCGCAAGTCAATATTTTTGTCGGCTTTAAATTCATCGGCAAGCCAGTTCATTATGCGCATGTCAAAATCATCGCCACCCAGGTGCACATCACCGTTTGTTGACTTCACTTCAAACACGCCATCACCAAGTTCCAGCACCGAAATATCGAATGTGCCACCGCCCAGGTCATACACTGCAATCTTCATGTCTTTGTTTTTCTTGTCCAGGCCATAGGCCAGGGCTGCTGCGGTGGGCTCGTTGATGATGCGTTTCACATCCAAGCCTGCAATCTGCCCAGCTTCTTTCGTGGCCTGACGTTCGGCATCGTTGAAGTATGCGGGCACGGTGATCACGGCTTCGGTAATGGTTGTGCCGAGGTAATCTTCGGCAGTGCTCTTCATTTTTTGAAGGATCATGGCCGAGATTTCCTGGGCGGTGTACAGGCGGTCGCCAATGCGCACACGCACGGTGTCGTTGTTGCCGCTTTCCACTTCGTAGGATACCATTTTCTTCTCGCCCGTAACTTCACCAAATTTTTTGCCCATGAAGCGCTTGATGGAAGAAACGGTGTTCTTCGGGTTGGTAATGGCCTGGCGTTTGGCCGAGTCGCCAACTTTGCGTTCGCCCTTGCCGTTGTCCAAAAAGCCAACGATGCTTGGGGTAGTTCTGCGCCCTTCACTGTTGGCAATCACCACGGGCTCGTTGCCTTCCATTACGGCCACGCAACTGTTGGTTGTTCCTAAGTCTATTCCAATAATTTTTCCCATGATATGTTCGGTTTTTAGATTACAGAGTTAAATGCAAAAACCATTGAACAAGGGTTATGCCAATGGAGATTTCAACCCAAAAAGGTGACACAATGGCATAATAGGTACTATGAGCAGAAAATTTTGGGCGGCCACTTGCCAAATTGCAAAGGCAAGTGCCGGGCTGTCCGCTACTACTCCGCCCCCGATGCGCGCCTGCCCTCGCACAGCCATCGGGGTGCGGGGTAGCCGCTTCCATCCCTGCCGCAGGTACTCCCAACACATGGTGATTAGTTGAAAATGTCCTTCAGGTCTATGGCAAAGCCTTTGACCAATTTAGATTCCAACTGGCCTTTGTGAAGCTTTTGAAAAAGGCTGAACTTTCCGTTTTCATTAAAGTATTGTTCGGCAATTTCAAGTTCCGGATCGATGATCCAGTATTCGCCAACACCGTGGGCGGCATAGTCAATAAACTTTTCATTGCGGTCATATTTCTTGGTCGGGTCGGAGAGGATTTCTACAATAAAGTCAGGGGCAGGAAAAAGCATTTGGTCGTTGGTGAATTTATTGGACTTTTCTTTCGAGAAAAATACAATGTCAGGTTCGTAGTCGTTTCGTGTAAGCTCGATCATCACTTTCTCGGAACCTACTTCACCTAAATGGTGGGTTTCTACATGATGGTTTAACCGACTGAGCAACTTTGTTAAAACCCTCCAATGCCGCCTCTTTGATGGCGATTGATATACAATCTCGCCATTGATAAACTCCGCTTTGA